>CALWVC010000137.1 GCA_944384865.1 uncultured Clostridia bacterium | reverse complement strand
CCCCCGATTTAATCAATCTGCCGGCCGATATCCCGGTGGCTGATGGTGACGTGTACGCCCTGCTCTGCGAGATGCGCATACATTTTTTCGGCAAAGGTGACGGAGCGGTGTTTTCCGCCGGTACAGCCGAATGCAATTACCAGCTGGCTTTTGCCCTCTTTCTGATACAGCGGCAGCAAAAAATCCACCAAATCGGTGATTTTTGAAAGCAGTATTTTGGATTCGTCCGACTGCATCACGTAATCTCGAACCTCTTTATCCAGACCGGTTTTGTTGCGCAGCTCGTCCACATAGAATGGGTTGGGCAGACACCGAACATCAAACAGCAGATCCGCTTCGGCGACGTGCGCATATTTAAAACCAAAGGAGATACAATGGACGCTTAAGCGGTCGTTGGCGTTTTGCGTGAACATTTCACTGATGCGCAGTTTCAGATTCTGGGCCGAAAGCAGGGAAGTATCGATAATATAATCAGCACACGCGCGAATCGGCATCAGCCGCTGTTTCTCAAGCTCGACAGCAGCCTCTAAGGAACCGCCCACTTCATCTACCAGCGGATGCTTGCGTCGGGTCTCTTTGTATCGGGCGACTAAAACTTCGTCGCTGGCCTCTAAAAACAAAATCTTATAGTTGATGCCGGAACGTTTCAGTTGGGGGATCACCACTGTCAGATCGTTAAAAAACTGGCCGCTTCGCGTATCGGTGACAACCGCAATTTTTTTCAGCTTCTCGCTTTGCGAGCAGAGGGTTGCAAAATCCTGGATCAGGATCGGCGGAATGTTGTCGATGCAGTAAAAACCGATATCCTCCAGCGCGTTGACCGCGCGGGATTTTCCGCTGCCGGAAAATCCGGTGACAATAATAAAATCCATGTTATTTACCAGCTCCTTTACAACCATCTGTCGGCTTAAACCATACGGACTTCACATTCCAGTTGCACACCGGTCTGTTGAAATACCTTTTGCTGAATCTGTTCAATCAGCGCTTTAACGTCGGCGGCAGTAGCAGAGCCGGTATTGATAATAAAGCCGGCGTGTTTTTCGCTGACCGCCGCGCCGCCGACCGATCGGCCCTTCAGACCGCATTGTTCGATCAGCGCGGCTGCATAATGGTTGGGCGGACGTTTAAAGATGCTGCCGGCGCTGGGATATTCCAGCGGCTGTTTGCTTTTCCGGCGAGCCATCAGATCATCCATTTTTTCACGAATCGCGGTTTTGTCGCCAGGACTGCCCCGCAGCAACATACCGGTAATGCTATAATCGTTGTCGGTATAAACGCTATGGCGATAGCGCAGGTCAAGCTGATCAGCGGAGAATTTACCGGCTGTTCCGTCTGGCGTCAGGTGATAACAGCATTTTAATACATCAACCATTTCAGAGCCGTATGCGCCGGCGTTCATAAAAGCCGCTCCGCCCATAGTTCCCGGAATACCCCAGAGAAATTCAAAGCCCGACAGGGCATGCTCCAGCGCAAAGATACACAACTGTGAGGTTTTGACGCCCGCGCCGCACCGGATCGTATGCGAATCGATCATTTCCAGATTGGTAAAACCGCCGGTTGTGCACAATACCGCACCGCGGAAACCGCTGTCGGACACCAGCAGATTGGAACCGTTTCCCATCACCAGACGGGGAATGTTCCATTTTTTGCAGGCAGACAGAATATCTGCCAGTATAGCGTCGGATTGCGGCTGTATAAATAGTTCGGCAGGCCCACCGATTTTAAAGCTGGTATGCTCCCGCATGGACTCGTTTGCAAAATAAACGCAGTTTAGCGTGTTCAGGTATCGTTTTAATTTGGCGATGGCTTGCTCGAAAGGCATATAGTCGACTCCTGTTGAATTTATTTTGCTAACAGACCCAGCATCGCGGCGCCAATAATACCGGCATCGTTTCCAAGCTCGGCGATTGTGATCTTGGTTTGCTTTACAGTGTGTTTACTGTAGCGGTTTTTCTCCACATATTTGCGGATAGGGATCAACAGGTTATCTTTTTCCTTGGAAATACCGCCGCCGATACACAACAGATCGGGCTGAAAAATATTGATCATATCTACAATCCCGCAGGCGACATATTCAATATATTGATCGACAACCTGTGTTGCGGTTGCATCTCCTGCGCGCCAGCCGTCAAAGGCGGTCTTACCGTTGACCTGTTCCGGTGTTGGCGCCAGCTTCCACATCGCAGATTCCGGATGTGTCTGCATCGCGGCTTTGGTCTGTCGGATCAACGCGGTGGCAGAGGCGTAAGCTTCCCAACAGCCGGTACGCCCACAGCCGCAGACTTCACCGTTGAGTATGATACAGGTGTGACCCAGTTCGGTGCCGCAATAGTTGGAGCCGCTGAAGATTTTGCCGTCAATGATGACGCCGCCGCCCACACCGGTGCCTAATGTGATCGCTACCAGGCTGGAGGTTCCCCGGCCTGCGCCGGCAATAAATTCACCGTATGCAGCTGCGTTGGCGTCGTTTTCCATATAGCATTGCTTGCCGGTCAGCTGTTCAATCATGGCTTTCATTGGCACATTTTCAAAGCCAAGATTGCAGGCATATTCAATCATGCCGTTTTTTTGATTGACGGTGCCGGGCGTGCCCACACCGATCCATTCTACATCATCTAGCCGGATGCCGGCTTCCGTACAGGCGGTATGAATGGTTTTGACCATATCCCGTGCAACCTGTTCGCCGGGGCGTGGCGCATTCGTAGGCAAGGCGCCCCTGCCGATGATTTTATGGTGTTCGTCCACTACCGCGGTAGCGATGTTGGTGCCGCCTAAGTCAATACCGATCGTATACATGAAATAAAACTCCTTTTATATGCTTGATCAATTGTATGCTTCCCAGTTGTCATGCGCGTTTTGAGCCAGCGTCTCATCGTCCATGCTCAGGCGCTGCAGTAACTCCTGCGCTGCGTTATAGCCCATCTTTTTCTGCCGGTTGTTCATAGCGGCAACCTCAATGATAACCGCCAGATTTCTACCGGGCTTGATCGGGATGGTGGTAGAAGAAACCGAGATTCCTAAAATTTCGGTAGTTTCCTGTTCCAGCCCCATGCGGTCGTAGGTTTTCTGGGTTTCCCATGGTTCCAGATTGATCACCATATCGATTTTTTCGGTAGTTTTTACAGCGCCCATACCAAAAATTCGCCGGGCGTTGATAATACCGATACCGCGCAACTCAATAAAATGCCTGATATTTTCCGGAGAAGAGCCTACCAGTGTTTTGGAGGAAACTTTACGAATTTCTACCGCGTCGTCGGCGATCAGCCGGTGGCCTCGTTTAATCAGTTCGATTGCGGTTTCGCTTTTACCGACGCCGCTTTCGCCCAGTAACAAAATACCTTCGCCGTAAACTTCTACTAACACGCCATGCCGCGTAATGCGCGGCGCCAGATGGATATTCAGATAAGAGTTCAGCCGGGAAATAAATCCAGAGGTAGCGTCCGGTGTACGCAGCAGAGGAATGCAATATTTTCGTGCGCAGTCCAGCATGGCCTCCGGCGGTTCAAGGCTTCTGGATATGATGACGGCCGGCGGTTTCTGCGCCATAAAGTCGTTGATTCGTTTGGCAATTTGATCGTCGGAGAAAG
Organism: uncultured Clostridia bacterium; assembly: GCA_944384865.1. GTDB lineage: Bacteria > Bacillota > Clostridia > Oscillospirales > Acutalibacteraceae > RUG14109. Next base: position 762 of record CALWVC010000137.1, on the reverse strand, counting down.
ATTCTAAAAAGCTGCTTTCGCTTTTTCCGATGATTTGAATCCGGTCGCTGTCGAAATAATCAAAAAAGCCGCTTAATTGTAAGCCGGGACGGTTCAGATCGGCTACCTCGATTTTGATCGTATTATGATCAGCGCCTGCAACCAGTATTTCCAGGGAAAATTCTTTAATAATATTGCTCAGCGAGACACTGAACTTTTTCAAAGGTTCTCACTTCCACTTCTTTATATTCTATTTCATTATACAGTATAACAGAGAAATATAAAAGTATAATTTGCAAAAAAGTTAAAAAACTTCCTGCTTTATATTGAATATGAAGAATCAGGACTAAAAAATTGCGTGCATCTTATTTTAATAAATTATTCCATTTAACTCGACAACTGAAAATTTGTTACTATTATTACCATAAAAAGGATTAATGAAATCGTGGTTTCGAAAATCACAGATCAGTTGATGGGATATATTATTCGGCACAAAGTAATTGACGCGCAAGAGCAGGAAACGGTAGATTTTTATAGGTATGGCGTTGAAATTACGATATCTTCTTTGTTGAATGTTGTATTGATTTTAATGTTGGCGGGTTTATTCGGTTGTTTTCCGGTGGGTCTGCTGTTTTTAGGTGTGTTTATCCCGATCCGACAGTTTACCGGCGGATTTCATGCACAATCTTATTTTCGATGTAATACGATGTTTTGCCTTTGTTTTATAAGCACATTACTGCTTTATAAAATCACCTTTGCTTCTGTATGGTGGCCGGTACTGTT
>CALWVC010000136.1 GCA_944384865.1 uncultured Clostridia bacterium | reverse complement strand
GAATGGTCGACCTTCTTTCAATTGGTGTTAACAGCTTTACTGTAACACGGGTCTTTCCATTCGTCGCTCTTTTTATTTCACTCTGTAATACATCTATTCTAATCCTGCACGATTACGAGTATCTTCATTATATTAAATATTTACCTTTTACAGTTTTTTCGATAAAATAATATCAATACTGTTTCTGATTCTTTATTTTATTAAGCATCAGATCATTCTTGAGTAATTTTAAATACTATAAACCTGTTTCTATTGTCTCTGCTAAGATCCATCGTGTCTTTCAGCAAAGAAAAAACTGTTCACAGCTTTCAAAAAGGGACTATTTAGTTTTAATATGGTAAATATAAAATCATTCCTTTCCCACAAATCATCTTCCGACACATTTAATATATCACATATTTGTACCAACATTTCCAGTGGTGTTGGGTTATATTTTTCGTATTTGCTTAAACAACTTGTCGAAGGCAATTATTTTATCCCTCAATAGGTAAACAGCGAGAAGACTCCTTTTTCAATCCCATAAGCAAAAAATTCTAAATTTTTTTTGAACAATAAAAAGCTGCTGTTTTCAACTTGAAAGCAGCGGTATAAGTCCAATATATTACATTATAAATGGGCAAAAAAACGGTCACACAATTTTAAAAAATTGTGTGACCGTATAAATTTCAGGTTTCTCCTGCGCGGAAAGGTGCTAACTTCCAATTAGCGCTGTTCGCGGATTGCAGCCTGTGCCGCAGCCAACCGCGCAATCGGTACCCGGAACGGCGAGCATGACACATAGTTCAACCCGACATTATGGCAGAACTCGATGGTCGACGGATCGCCGCCGTGTTCGCCGCAGATGCCCAGCTTGATATCGGGTCTAGTTGCCCGACCCAGCTCGGCGGCCATCTTCACCAGCTTGCCGACGCCAACCTGATCCAGTCTGGCAAACGGATCGTTCTCATAAATCTTATTTTCATAATAAGCGTTCAGGAACTTGCCCGCATCATCACGACTGAAACCAAAGGTCATCTGTGTCAGGTCGTTGGTACCGAAGGAGAAGAATTCAGCTTCTTTCGCAATTTCATCTGCTGTCAACGCCGCACGCGGAATCTCAATCATCGTGCCTACTTTATAGTGCAACTCTACGCCGGCCGCTTTGATCTCGGCGTCAGCAGTCTCAACAACGGTTTTTTTGACAAACGCCAGTTCTTTCACTTCACCTACCAGCGGGATCATAATCTCCGGCACAATGTTGTATTCAGCATGCTTCTTGTTCATGTTGATCGCCGCTTTGATAACCGCTCTGGTCTGCATCGCCGCAATCTCAGGATAGGTAACAGCCAGACGGCAGCCACGGTGGCCCATCATCGGGTTAAATTCGTGCAGCGAAGCAATAATCGCCTTGATCTGTTCCACCGTCTTACCCTGGGTCTGCGCCAGCTGCTCAATATCTTTTTCCTCAGTGGGAACAAATTCATGCAGCGGCGGATCCAGGAAACGAATGGTAACCGGTTTGCCTTCCATCGCCTCATATAGCTTTTCAAAGTCACCCTGCTGCATCGGCGCCAGCTTTTCCAGCGCTTTTTCGCGCTGCTCTACCGTATCGGAGCAGATCATCTCACGGATCGCCGCAATTCTATCGGGATCAAAGAACATATGCTCGGTGCGGCACAATCCGATGCCTTCGGCTCCAAAGTCAGCCGCCTGTTTTGCATCTTTCGGCGTATCGGCATTGGTACGGACCTGTAGTGTTCTGTATTTGTCGGCCAGCTCCATAATCCGACCAAACTCGCCGCTGATCGAGGCGGGAACAGTCGGAATCGCCTCGCCGTAGATATTGCCGGTGGAACCGTCAAGGGAGATATAATCGCCCTCTTTATATACTTTGCCGGCCAGCTCAAACTGTTTGTTCTCTTCATCCATCTTGATATCGCCGCAGCCGGATACGCAGCAGGTACCCATACCCCGGGCAACCACCGCCGCATGGGAGGTCATACCGCCGCGAACGGTCAGAATGCCCTGCGCATAGTGCATGCCCTCAATATCCTCCGGAGAGGTCTCCAAACGGACCAGAACGATTTTTTCACCCATCTCGCCCTGTTTCACAGCATCTTCAGCGGTAAACACAATCTTACCGCAGGCAGCGCCCGGAGAAGCAGGCAGCGCTTTGCCAACCGGCGTCGCCGCTTTCAGCGCTTTCGCGTCAAACTGCGGATGCAGCAGCGCATCCAGTTGCTTGGGATCGATCATCAGCAGCGCCTCTTTCTCAGAGATCATACCCTCATCAACCAGATCACAAGCGATTTTCAGCGCCGCAGCCGCCGTTCTTTTACCATTGCGGGTCTGCAGCATATACAGCTTTCTGTCTTGAATGGTAAACTCCATGTCCTGCATGTCGCGGTAATGGTTTTCCAGAATACTGCAGATTTTTACAAACTGATCATAAACCTCAGGCATGACTTCTTTCAGCTGCGAAATCGGCTGCGGCGTGCGCACGCCGGCAACTACGTCTTCGCCCTGAGCGTTCATCAAAAACTCGCCCATCAGCTTTTTCTCGCCGGTAGCCGGATCGCGGGTAAACGCCACGCCGGTGCCGGAGGTGTCGCCCATATTGCCAAACGCCATCATCTGCACATTGACAGCAGTTCCCCAGGAATACGGAATCTCGTTCTGCATCCGGTAGAAGTTGGCGCGGGGATTGTCCCAAGAACGGAACACCGCTTTGACAGCGCCCATCAGCTGCTCTTTCGGATCGCTGGGGAAATCGTCACCGATCTTCGCCTTGTATTCAGCTTTGAACTGCTCAGCCAGCTCTTTCAGATCCTCGGCGGTCAACTCTACGTCCTGTGTGACCCCTTTTTTCTCTTTCATCTGGTCGATCAGCTCTTCAAAATATTTTTTACCGACTTCCATCACCACGTCGGAATACATCTGGATGAACCGGCGATAGCAGTCCCACGCCCATCTGGGGTTACCGGACTTTCTGGCCAGCACCTCGACGACCTCTTCGTTCAGACCAAGATTCAAAATCGTGTCCATCATGCCAGGCATAGAGGCACGGGCGCCGGAACGCACTGAAACCAGCAGCGGATTTTCCTTATCGCCGAACTTCATCCCGGTGATTTCTTCCATTTTTGCGATATACTCCATGATCTGCGCCTGGATTTCATCGTTGATTTTTCTGCCGTCTTCATAATACTGCGTGCAGGCCTCGGTCGAAATTGTGAAGCCCTGCGGAACCGGTAATCCCAGCTTGGTCATTTCCGCCAGGTTGGCCCCTTTACCGCCCAGCAGTTCGCGCATCGAGCCGTTGCCCTCTGAGAACAGGTAAACATACTTGTGACTCATTTACAATATACCTCCTAAAATTTACAAGCCGCCTCGCGGCTTTTCATGATAATAACACTGCCAAAATAAAACTTTGCAGTCACAAAGGTTATTATAACAAATTAAAGCGGGTTTTTCCACTACTATTTTCTAAAATTATAAAATATTTTTTCTAATTTTTACACAGCGGTGTTTTGATCTGTCACCTGCCGCCGCTTTACACATAAAATAATAGTGCGGCGGCATTCCTTTTACCATTCGCCGTTAATTGTTAAAGTGAAGGAGCGATTGACTGATGTTCTCGAGATGCAAAAAAACCACTTGTGGGTGTATTGACGCGATCATCTTCATCCTGTCTGTGCTGTTTGCATTCACACTGGGACTGATTATCGGCGCGTTGGCATCAATCATTGTATTTATCAGCCTGCCCGCCGTAATTGCAGTCGCAGTAATTCTCGCAGTGCTGATTATAATCCGGCTGATTTCGATGAACGGCACCAGATATAAATACAGCCGCGATTATGATGATTGCGATTAAGGATGTATAAAAAAGCGGCCGGTCGATACGGCCGTTCTACATAACAGATTTTATATTGATAAATTGAGGCAGACGTATTATAATAATAAAGAACAAATCATCAGACTGGAGGATTATTGAAATGGATGTAAAAAGCAAAATCTTAGACGTAATGCGGCAGGCCGGCAAACCGGTCAGCGCCGGCGAGGTTGAAAAGCTGTCCGGTATGGACCGCAAAGAGATTGACAAGGCGTTCAAAGAGCTGAAGGCAGAGGGGGCGATTACTTCGCCGGTACGCTGCAAATGGGAGCCTGCAAAATAAAAACTGACACAAAAGTTCGGGCGTAACCCGCGTTCTCGGCTTACAGAAAGGGCCAGGCCTGGTTATTGCGCCAAGGCCGGCTCTTTCTGTAAGCTGTCATGACCGCAGGAGCGGTCATGGTTTGATACCGCCGACAGAATTGTTTTACCGACATATAAAAACACGGCATACAGAGTAAAAAACAACGCTCTGCGTGCCGTGTTTTCATCATTACA
>CALWVC010000135.1 GCA_944384865.1 uncultured Clostridia bacterium | reverse complement strand
GGACTGATGGCCGCAGGAAGCGTTGATCCCCCGTACACATTTACCGCGAAACGGCGCGAAATCGGTTTCGACAAACAGATCACTCAACTCAATAATCTCCAGCGGATTGCGCAGATCCGGCTTATCGGTTCCATATTTCAGCATTGCCTCCCGATAAGGAATACGGGCGAAGGTTTCAGATACCGGACGGCCGCCGCCAAAGTCTATAAACGTCTGATACAGCACCTGTTGCGCAACGTCGAATACATCCTCCTGGGTGGCAAAAGCCATTTCCATATCCAATTGATAAAACTCGCCGGGCGTCCGGTCGGCGCGGGCGTCTTCATCACGAAAACAAGGCGCCACCTGAAAATATTTATCAAAACCTGATACCATTAAAAGCTGTTTGAAAATCTGCGGCGCCTGCGGCAGCGCGTAAAATTTGCCCTTGTGTTTACGGCTGGGGATCAGATAATCCCGGGCGCCTTCCGGTGAAGAAGCCGATAAAATCGGCGTCTGAATTTCCAAAAAGCCCAGTTCGTTCATTTTGTTGCGCAAAAACGAAATGACGTTGGAGCGAAATACAATATTATCATGTACCTTTTTATTGCGCAGGTCCAAAAACCGGTATTGCAGCCGCACGTCTTCCCGAACCTCTTTGGACAGCGCCACCTCAAAGGGCAGGTTGGCCTGCGCCCGGCCCAAAACAGCCAGCGTTTCAGCTCTGACCTCGATCGTCCCGGTGGCGATCTTCGGGTTATAGGTTTCTTCATCCCGCTGCACCACTGCGCCGGAAATGGAAACGACGCTTTCCCGCGTGACGCCCTTCATCATCTTTTCATCTTTCAGAACAATCTGCAGCGTGCCGGTCTGATCCCGCAGATCCAAAAACAGAATGCCGCCATGATCCCGGATATTCTCTACCCAGCCGGCGACGCGCACCTCGCTGCCAATATCCTGTTCGCCCAATTCACCACAGGCATGGGTACGATATTCGTTGACTGCTACCATATTCTCCAACAATCCTCTCACAACAAATGCAATTATTAAAATATTTTACCACAAAAGCCTTTGAAATACAACAACTATCCGCCTGCTATAAACACTTTTTTAACAGGCAAGCGTCCCAAAGTTTCAAAAATACACAAAACCGATGCAAAGCAGCGTCCTTTCAAATAAAAGGCACTGAATATATAATGTTCGTGACGAAAACAAAGTATAGTCCAAGCATTGCTTAAACTATACTTTGTTTGTCAAAAGGTAATAAAAAGATGCCACCATAAAATTTGGATATGGACTCAAACCCGCAAAAGGTTGGTAGCGACAACGAACCGTTATGCGGGCGCTTGCAACCGAACAGGTGAGCCGAGCGTGCCTTTTGCGGAAAGGAGGAACAGTGGAGCAGGTGACTAATTTTTATAAAATAAAAATCGGAACGAGCGCAACTCGTTCCGACGTGTGAAAGCCGCATAAAAAAGATATTTCCGTCATTTCGGCGGTGGGAGTTGAACACATGTAATCAATGATTGGGCTTTTATATTCTTTTGCCGGTTGGTAAGCATTATAACACATTGAATGAAATATTGCTGCGCAATATGAAATAATCCTTACGGATTATGAAATTTTCTGCTTCGCAGAAAGTGAAATGAAATAAATCCTTCACACACCGCAGTGTATTTCACAGCGAAAGCTATTTCACATGCCGCAGGCATATTTCACAAATCCTGCAGGGATTTATTTCATTGAAAAAAGCACGCTTTCGCGTGCTTCTTTCTGTCTAAGCCGCATAAAAAAGATATTTTTACGGTTTCGGATGGAAGATTTGACCCTCTAGTGGATCAGCACAGAATGTTTACGATTTCTTTGAATTCATTCGTATTGCGAAGTTGATCAAACTCTGGAGATGGCAGCCATTTATCGTGCATAATCTCGCAAAGAGTTCTTGTGTCCGATGTTTCAAAATCAATTTTCTTGTCAGTTATATCGCCGAGTAATATGCTGGAAAAAAATTGTTCTTCAGGGCGTTTGTCAAACGCTTTGGCAGCTATTGCTCCGATTTTTAGATGCTCGACAGCCTTTGAATTGTTATCAAGTCTTGCATATAGCTTTGCAAGATCCAATTGCAGCTTGGCCGCACCCCAGCTATCCGGCGTGACGGTGTTGTCATACGCAATTTTTTCAAGCTCAAATACCTTTTTTATTGCAATAATGGATTGCTCATCCGAAATACAACCGGAATTTGCCAACAACCAGATAGAGTTTTTTAATCCTTCATAGCCTTGTTTTATTCTATTTCTCAAATAAGGAAGCTTTTCACTATCAGCCAAACTCCACCACATTTGATTTTCTTTGCAGAATTCAGCCGATGGCAAGGATTCATAAATAGTTCTGCCAATTTCCTTTCTTCCCATTTCGCAGTGATTGAAAGCAAGTCTGGCGGTTGCCTCAAGGCGAATATCCTGGTCCGGACAATATTTCATTATTCTTTCACCCAAGGCAGTAATTTCCGCATCGTACTTTTCCATGTTTTCTTTCCATTCGGGAATGTTGCTATCATCATCTCCCGCAATAAATAATGCGTGCATCAATTTATTCAATAACGCAAAGTTGTTCGGGTATTCTGCAACGCCCTCTCGCGCAATCGCAATGCAGTCATAAACTTTTCCTTGGCTGATCGCTTCCTGAAAACGGAGCAGATATTGTGCGACCTTTTCCTGCTCGACATTTTCATCGACTCCGAGAAGCTTATCTACGGTCACACCGAAAAAATCCGACATTACAGGGAGCAATTCCAGATCCGGGTAACACACGCCGGTTTCCCAACGTGATACGGATTGGTAAGAAATGCCAAGGAAATCCGCGAGTTCCTCCTGTGTAATATTCTTTTCTTTTCTCAAATATTTGATTGTTTCACCAATCTTGAGCCTCATATGATCCCTCCTTCATAATTATGAAAGCAGCGCCTCTTTCTATTAACAGTATATCTTATTAAAAATACGAATCCAACAACTTATTGATAGAGAAAATTTCAATCATATAGTGAGATGATGAAGCAAATAAAAATATTCAGTTGTTTCCTATCAATAACAAGAGAAAAGAGTTAAAAAGAAACGATAATTTTCTAACGAAAACTGTCGTTTCTTTTTGGTAGGGGAAGGTGTGATCCTGATAGTATCCGGCTGCGCCGGTTACTGTACAAATGTTTCCGCTTACGTGCAACCATTTGCTGGTTCGCTCCGATACTTCTCCGCAAAAAATAAGAGGGCACCGCTCATGCGGCACCCTCTTATTTTGGTGGAGACAGAGGGACTCGAACCCACGACCTCTCGGATGTGAACCGAACGCTCTAACCAACTGAGCTATGCCTCCATATAAAACTGTTATACACGCTGATGGTGCGGGTGACAGGACTTGAACCTGCACGTCGTGGACACCAGATCCTAAGTCTGGCGCGTCTGCCAATTCCGCCACACCCGCGAGTGCAAATGAAAGTATACCATAAATACACACGGCTGTCAACCGATTTTCAACACAAAATCACAGTTTGCCCGGCAAAATCCATACAGACCGGTTGCCTGCCGATTACGGCGGCAACCGGTCGACACCTCAGGAAGGCCAACGTAAAATATACAATTCAATATCCCGTCTGCCCCACTGGATACACTCGTCATACGTATCAAAATACAGATCGGCCAGCGTTTTGCCGGAAGACACGAAGCCGCCGGTATCCGCAGCGATAGCATATCCATAAACGATGCTGCCGTCTGCCGACCGGATATACAACTGCGTCCCATAGGGGATCTTTTTCGGATCTACCGCAACACAGCCTTTCTGCGGCTTCATTCCGGAAGCAGTCAGACCGGTATTATAAGCATCATAATAGGCGGTCGCAGAACCCGTCAGTTTCTGCACATATTGCAGCGGCGCGCCGGTATCATCCAGCCAGATCGTAGAATCCGGCAATAATGTAGAGATCGCTTCCACTTCTTCACCGCTGGAAGCATATGCCCCGCCAGCCGGAACATCCTGCGCCAGAATTTTTTTCAGACGGGCCAGATCTTTGTTGCTGATCCTGCCGTCCTGGTTCAAATCTGCCGCCTGTTCTGTCATTGCGGTGGTATCATCCGCCAAAAAGGCTTTCAGGCGCGCATAATCCTTGTTATTGACAAAACCGTCTCCGGTGACGTCTCCCAATATATATGCACCGTCCGCCTGCGCGTCATCCGCAGCCCAAACAGCCGGCGCAGTCAGCAGCACCGTCACCCCGAAGGCCAGCGCCATCAACAGACTGACAAAGCGTTTACACATCTTTTACCGTCCTTTCTGTCCGTTAAAAAACATTACACAGGCTTTGTTTTATAATAACAGATTTTTCACTAAAGTCAACCGTCGT
>CALWVC010000134.1 GCA_944384865.1 uncultured Clostridia bacterium | reverse complement strand
TTCCCAGCATCTCTCCGCTTTTGAGCAGATGCCGGATATAACCTTTGGAATATCTGCGGCAGACTTCACAATCACAGCTTTCATCCAACGGCGCCGAATCCGTCACGTATTTCGCATTATTCAAATTGATCACACCATTCCAGGTGAAAATCTGTCCATGCCGTGCATTCCGACTTGGCATCACACAGTCAAACAGATCCACCCCCCGGCGCACCGCTTCCAGAATGTTCATCGGTGTTCCCACGCCCATCAGATAGCGGATTTTATCCGCCGGCATAAACGGCTGCACAGCTTCGATCACTTCATACATAACCTCCGGCGGTTCTCCCACCGCCAGCCCGCCGATGGCGTAACCGTCAAGCTGCATCTCTGCAATGGTTTTCATATGTTCCACACGCAAATCTATATAAGTAGCGCCCTGGTTGATGCCAAAAAGAAGCTGTTGCGGATTGATGGTGGATTCCAGCGCGTTTAACCGCTGCATTTCCGCCTTGCACCGGGCCAGCCAGCGGGCAGTCCGGGCGCAGGATTCTTTTGCATATGCATATTCAGCCGGATTTTTCATACATTCGTCAAACGCCATTGCGATGGTAGACGCCAAATTCGACTGAATCTGCATACTCTGCTCCGGCCCCATAAATATTTTCCGGCCGTCGACATGAGAGGAAAACCACACGCCCTCCTCCTGAATCGTGCGCAGCGAAGCCAGTGAAAACACCTGAAATCCGCCGCTGTCAGTCAAAATCGGGCCGTTAAAGCCAGTAAACCGGTGTAACCCGCCCATCTGAGCGACCACCTGATCACCGGGGCGTACATGCAGATGATAGGTGTTACACAACTGCACCTGGCATTTAATTTGCTGCAGGTCATATGCCGATACCCCGCCCTTAATTGCTCCACAGGTGGCCACGTTCATAAACGCCGGTGTCTGAACGGTCCCATGCACAGTCTGAAATTCACCGCGTCGGGCCTGTTTTTCGGTTTTTAACAGTTTATACATTTACTCTTCTCCTGCTTCAAACAGAACTTCGCCCCGTCTGATTGTTTTTATAATCCGTATCTGCCGCAAATCGGCGCAATCCAACGGATTATCACGCAACTCCACCAGATCCGCCAGCTTTCCGGTTCGGATCGTGCCTTTTTGGTCTTCTTCAAAATACTGATAGGCCGCATGCCGGGTTACCGCCTCCAGCGCCTGTCGCGGTGTAATCCGCTCTCCCGCTCCCAGCAATACGCCGTCCCGCGTACGCCGGTGCACGGCGCACCAGACGGTTTGCAGCATATCCGGCGGCAGAACCGGCGTATCCTGGTGAAAGGTATACGGAAGCCCCAGCCTTTGCGCGCTGCCGGCGGGGCTGATACGCTGCGCCCGGTGCATGCCGAGATTACGCAGATGCACATCGCCCCAATGATAGATATGCGCTATAAAAAAAGAGGGAATCATCCCAATCTGCCGCATTTGTTCCAATTGCCCCGGCCGCACGGTCTGGGCATGAATCATTACCGGGCGATTCGCATCAAAATCACCGTCAAACGCATCTATAAGCTGCTGCGCCGCCGCGTCTCCGTTGCAATGCGCCAACAACTGAACGCCCTCCTGCCGCGCCTGTCGGACCAACGCCCGCACCTGCGTATCGGTATGGACCGGATATCCGCAATCCCCGCCGCTTTCATATGGCGCGGTTAACCACGCAGTTTTACCCTGCGGCGAGCCATCCAGAAAAATCTTATATCCGCCCATGCGGAACCGGCCCGGCGTTTTTCGCGCATACAACAACTCCGGCGCCTGCTGCATATCTGCATAACCGATCACATCGGCCTGCAAAAGCCCCTTTTCATCCGCAAATACGAGCATATCAAATTCAGGGCGTTTTGTCAACCCATCCTGAATTGTTGTAATACCGTAACGAAAATAGATCTGCTGCGCCTGTTGCAGCAACGCGCTCATACGCTCCGCATCCGGCTGCGGCACAGCCGCTGCATATTTCATAAAGGCGTTTTCCTCTAAATAACCGCTGAGGGTTCCGTCGTCCATTCTTGCGATTTTTTCCCCGGATATGTCCGATTGCTGCCCCTCAACATCCAAACGCCGCAAAGCAACAGAATTCAAAACGCCCATATGGCCGGACGCATGGGTAATCATCACCGGGCGGTCAGCAGAGACCGCATCCAACACGGTCTTATCCGGATGCCTGCCCTCTACAAGCAGATTGTGATCATAACCGAAACCGATGATCCATTCTTCTTGGGTGTCGTGCGCTTTCAACATTTGTACAATATCATCAAAGCTGCGGGCATCCTGCAACGGAACCAGCCGCAGTGTAGACGCCAGCGCGGTAATATGAGAATGTGTGTCTATAAATGCCGGCATCAGCGTGTGTCCGTGCAGATCCCGGGGCAAAAAATCAGAAAACTGTTTTTTTGCTGTTTGCAGCGTTCCCGTAAAGACAATCTTTCCATTTGCAATTGCTACCGCCTGTGGCGCCGGGCCATCTTCCATCGTCAGAATATGCCCGCCAAAATACAATTCGCCCATCGAAACACCCCATTTTGTTTAGATGGTTATAGCATGCCCAAAAAACAAGCGGCGCCGAGCTTTTTCTCAACGCCGCTGATCTTTATGTCAATTCCTATATCATTAACGCGTATATGGATGCATCGAGATATACACATCCTGCATTACCCTGATAAAACCGTCTTGTTTTTTTGTTAATACTATATTTCAGATTTTTACAAATATAAGAAATCAATTACATTTATTCGATTTGCGCACCAGTCCTTCAATTTTAACACAGTTTATTTGCTTGTTTTATATAACAAAGAATTTGTTCTTTAAAAGTTTCAATATTCCTATTCTCATCATCAAACAGAATCGTATCCATCCCAAGTCTCTGTGGAACAACTAAGTTTTTCTCTGAATTATCAATAAAAATACATTCACTATAAGAAACATTTAAACAGCAAACAGTCTTCTCAAAAATGTTCTGATCTTGTTTTCCAGATCGATATCTCGCAGAAACCGAAACAACATCGAACAAAGAGGTTAATTTATAATGATCAAGTATTTCCTCAATTCTATCACATTTATTATCCGTTATCATCCCGATTTTATATGTTTTCTTTAATTCCTGAGCAAAATCTATCATTTCAAAATCAAGAGGCGTATTCCGGAAAGCGTCTATAAGCAGATCATAATGAAGGTCAGTGCCAATACCTTTACAAAAATCCTGCCACATATCTTTATGCGTGATTTTACCATACAACAGTTCATTATTAAATTTATAATATTCTGTCTTAAGAACATCAATAGAGATCCTGCTTGTTTCAGCCAAATAATTGAGTATTGATTGCGAACCTGTTTTATCTATCGTCAGCACACCATCAAAATCAAAAAGAATTGCTTTAATCAAAGTCTGATCCTCCCTGTTAAGCATTTGCTCTTTATTTCAAAGAAAAATACTCTATTTTCATCTGTCAGATCAATAAAACTCCTCTTTCTTTACTGAATGAACATAGCGTCGCCGAAACTGAAAAATCGATACTGTTGTTCTACTGCGATTTTATAGGCGCTTAATACGTGTTCTCTGCCCGCCAGCGCTGAGACCAGCATAATCAATGTGCTTTCAGGCAAGTGAAAATTGGTAATCAGTGCATCCATACATTTAAACTGATAACCCGGATATATAAAAATACCGGTATCCCCTTCGCAGGCGGAAATCTGTCCCCTTGACGCCACCGTCTCTACCGTACGGCAACTGGTTGTGCCCACACAAACTACTCGGCCGCCCCGACTTTTTGTCTGATTGATCAGATCCGCCGTCTGCTGCGGCATCACATAATGCTCAGTGTGCATTTTATGATCCTCGATCCGTTCTTCTTTTACCGGACGAAATGTGCCGATGCCCACATGCAGCGTCACATATCCGATCTGTATGCCCTTTTGACGGATCTGCTCCAACAGCTGCTGCGTAAAATGCAGCCCGGCAGTAGGCGCCGCTGCCGATCCCTCATATTTGGCGTATACCGTCTGATAACGGCTTGCATCTTTCAGCTGTTCATGAATATAATGGGGTAACGGCATCTGCCCGATCTGATCCAACACTTCAAAAAAACTGCCTGTATATTGAAATTGGAGCACTCGGTTGCCGTTTGCCAAAACAGAAACGACTTCACCCTGCATTACACCGCTGAAATCAAAGCGGTGTCCGGCTCTGGCTTTTTTACCCGGTCCCGCAAGCGCCTCCCACCTGCCGCCGGATAAATCTTTCAACAGCAAAAACTCCACCACAGCGCTGGTATCTATGCGCTTGCCGTAAATACGCGCCGGAATCACCTTGGTGTTATTTAAAATCAAACAATCTCCCGATTGCAGATATTCG
>CALWVC010000133.1 GCA_944384865.1 uncultured Clostridia bacterium | reverse complement strand
CCCTCAAAGAATTCAATGGCTTTGGAATCTTCGGTCAGGGTGACGATCGCCTTTTTCCATGAAGCGGTGTACCCCTCGTTCCGGCCGTAGCGGCGGAACTTTCCGCGGACGCTGATGGTGTTGACCGCTTTGACCTTGAAATTGTCTTTGTCGTTGCCAAACAGTTCTTCCACCGCTTTTTTGATTTCAGACTTGTTTGCGCCCTGCGCCACCTTAAAGGTGTACTTTTTGTCTCTGGCGGCAGCCATGCTCTTTTCGGTAATGACCGGCGCAAGAATAATATCCTGTGCGAAACCCATTATGCGTACACCTCCTCCAGCTTTTGCACCGCCGCTTTGGTAATGACCAGCGTGTCGGCGTTGATAATGTCATAGGCATTGATGGTGTTGGTCTGGGCAGTGTGCACACCGGGGATGTTCCGGGCGCTGGCAACCGCCTGTTTGTTGTTCTCGTCCAGCACGATCATGGCCTTTTTGCCGGCGCCGACCGCTTTGAGCATCTCGGCCACCGTTTTGGTTTTATATTCGGTTACGTCCATATTGTCCAGCACGATCAGCGACGCACCCAGCACCTTATCAGACAGCGCCGACCTGATCGCCAGCTGCCGAACCTTTTTGTTCAGGCTCAGCCGGTAATCTCTCGGCTTGGGGGCGAACACGATGCCGCCGTGGGTCCACTGCGGAGCCCGGGTGGAACCCTGTCTGGCATGGCCGGTTCCTTTCTGGCGCCACGGCTTTTTGCCGCCGCCGGAAACCTCAGATCTGGTCAGAGCCGACTGGGTGCCCTGACGCTGGTTTGCAAGATAATTCACAACTGCGGCGTGCATAACCGCTTTGTTGGGCTCGATTCCGAATACTGCGTCGGAAAGGTTGATTTCGGAAACCTTCAGGCCCGCCATATCCACAACTGCTACATTTGGCATAGTTCAACTCTCCTTCCGTTACGCTTTGACTGAGTCGGCGATGGTCACAATGCCGCCTCTCGGGCCGGGGATCGCGCCCTTGATTGCAAGAATATTGTTTTCGGCGTCAACCTTGACCACGGCCAGATTCTGTACCGTGACCCGCTCGGCGCCCAGATGACCGGCAAGCTTTTTGCCCTTAAACACGCGGGACGGCGTGGAGCACGCGCCCAGCGAACCAGCGTGGCGGTGTACCGGGCCGGTACCGTGGGATTCCTTCAGGCGGCCGAAGTTCCAGCGCTTGATGACGCCGGCGGTGCCTTTACCCTTGCTGGTGCCTACCACGTCTACTCTGTCGCCCTCGGCAAACACATCGGCTTTCAGGATATCGCCGACGTTCAGGCCGGAGATGTCCGCCAGCCGGAACTCGCGCAGCACCTTTTTCGGCGCCACGTCGCCTTTGGCGAAATGCCCTTTCATGGGCTTGTTTACTTTATTAGCTTTCAGGTCGCCGAAGCCAACCTGCACCGCTTCGTATCCATCGGTTTCCACCGTCTTTTTCTGGGAGATCACGCACGGGCCCGCCTCGACGACGGTTACCGGCACAACCTTCCCGTTTTCGTCAAAAAGCTGCGTCATGCCCAGCTTTTTGCCAATGATTGCTTTCTGCATGAATGGTTCCTCCTTTTGGTTATTGGTTGGCCTTTGCCAACATGACCTTGGGTGTGCAAACGAATGCCTTTTTTATATTAAAGGTTGATTTCGATATCAACACCGGCAGGCAGTTCCAGGTTGGTCAGAGCGTCCACCGTTTTGTTGGACGGACGCAGAATGTCGATCAGACGCTTGTGGGTTCTGGTTTCAAACTGCTCGCGGCTGTCTTTATATTTGTGAACAGCCCGCAGAATGGTCACCACCTCGCGCTCTGTCGGCAGCGGGATCGGGCCGGATACTCTGGCGCCGGTCCGCTTTGCGGTCTCTACGATCTTTTCGGCCGACTGGTCGACCAGAACATGGTCGTAGCTCTTGATTCTGATTCTGATTTTCTCTTTTGCCATTTGCTTGTTCGCCTCCTGAAATTCTGAAAAGGCGGGCAGTCTGCGTCTTTGTTTTTGTTACCCTGTGCCGGGTGTTTCACGCCCGTACAACAGAAAACCGGATTCAACACGCTGTTTAAATCCGGGATAACACCGCCGTAACACACCTTTAGTTACAGGCCTGATTGCCTGTATTGAAGACGAGCCGGCTGTTTGCGTATCGCAGTTTTAATCGCCCGGTTTAAAATCGGACATACTCAGCAGAAATTCCCCACCTCGCGGGTGGCCACCTCCTGCGTCATCGCATGACGCGCAAATCTCGCGCTCTAATACAATACCACAACCCGCGCGGGATTGCAAGCGTTTTTTTGCATTTTTCAGAAAAAATTTTTTCAGTCTGTTTGCCCGCTACCCGTTGTAAAACGCGGCACTTTATATTATAATGTATATATTGTGGGGGAATCTGTCTGTAGATTCCATATACGGTGGATCCGCCCTCTTGAAGGTTTTTGAAAGGATGGTTGCGCAATTGGCAAGGTTTTGCGCCCTGTTTTCGGGCAGCGCGGGCAACTGCACCTATATCGGCGCGGGCGGCCGGGGTATTCTGATCGACGCGGGGGTGTCCGCCCGCCGGATCAAAGCGGCGCTGGCGCAGCGGGAAATCGAGCTCTCTTCGATCGACGCGATCTTTATCACCCACGAGCATACCGACCACATTGCCGGGCTGCGGGTATTGGCGGCCAAAGCACAGATTCCGGTCTATTTAACCAAAGGGACCTATGAAGCAATCAAAGACAACGCCGCGGTTTCCGCCGGCGTGCAGTTTCATCTGTTAGACGGCGATCAGCCGGTGGGCGAGCTGAACATCTCGCATTTTCCCACCAGCCACGACTGCCGGGAAAGCTGCGGCTATATCATCGATACCGGCCGGGAAAGGCTGGCGGTCTGCACCGATCTGGGCGTGGTCGACGAACAGGTGGACCGGGCGCTGACCGGTTGCCGGCTGGTGATGCTGGAAAGCAACCATGACCTCTCGATGTTACAGAGCAACCCCGCTTATCCGTATCCGCTCAAACGTCGGATCTTATCCGAACACGGCCATCTGTCCAACAACGCCTGTGCCGAAGAGCTGCAGCGGGTGGTGGACGCGGGCGCGACCCGGCTGGTGTTGGGACACCTGAGCCGCGAGAACAACCGGCCCGCGCTGGCGCTGCAAACCGCCGCCGGCGTATTGGCCGCTGCGGGGATGCAGCAAAACACCGACTATCTGCTGGCTGCTGCCGCGCCCTGCGACAATCAAATGATTTTTTTATAAGCCGCTTTATCGTTAGAACGGCAATCATTTTTATAAAGGGAGCGATTGATATGCAAAAGACGGTTTTATTTATGATATTGCAACAATATGCAGACTGGGAAGCAGCCTATCTGTCATCGGCAATACACATGTTAGGGCAAGGAAATTTTGCGGTTAAAACGGTATCATTGACAAAAGAACCTGTACAATCGATCGGTGGTTTTCATGTAATACCTGATTATGATATTCAATCGATTCCCGCAGATTATGAAGCTCTGATTTTAATCGGGGGAATGACATGGAGAGAGAGCCATACGCAACAGATTAAACCGCTGATAGAAAAGTGTTTTAGAACCGGAAAGATTTTAGGGGGAATTTGCGACGCTTCTGTGTTTTTGGGAACAACAGGTGTTTTAAACAACGTAAAGCATACAAGTAACGATTTGAATGATTTAAAGCAATGGGCCGGGCAGGCGTATACGGGAGAGAAAAAATATAGGATGAAGCAGGCTGTGCGCGATCATAGCATCATCACCGCCAACGGCACGGCTGCGCTGGAGTTTGCAAAAGAGGTGCTGCTTGCCCTGCAGGTTGCATCAGAGAATCAAATTATTGAATGGTATAACTTTCATAAGCTGGGTTATTATGATGCGCCCATGCCCAACATGCAACTTTAGTCTGACAAGAGCTTAATATGCTTTTAGCCTGCCGGGAGCTTGACACCCTGTCTCTATGATGGTCTGTTTCAAACCAAATCAGACCGTGCTGCCTGCCAGAAAACCGGGATCGTGCTTGCCGCATGCAACCGTATTATAAACTGATCAAGTAAATGCCGCCAATACCGGCGTTCAGAAAGGAGCAAATCGGGATGCTGCATATACGGCTGCTGTGTATCGGAACCCTCAAGGAGCAATACTGGAAAGACGCCATGGCCGAATACCAAAAACGGCTGGGCGCATATTGCCGGTTTTCGGTAGAACAGCTGCCGGAACAGCGGCTGCCCCAGAATCCCGCCGCTGCGCAGATCGACGCCGCCTTATACCGGGAGGGCCAGGCGCTGTTGTCTAAAATCCCCGCAACCGCCAGGGTTTACGCGCTGTGTGTGGAGGGGCGGGCTTATACCTCTGAACAGTTCAGCGATGAAATCGGGCAG
>CALWVC010000132.1 GCA_944384865.1 uncultured Clostridia bacterium | reverse complement strand
GGTTTATCCCGCTGATCGCGGCGGCGGTCGGGGTTGGGATGAATCTCTGGCTCAATATGAGCTTTACCCCACAGGTGTTGGTGGGCGGTCTGGTATCCGGCCTTGCCAGCACCGGCATGTATGAGCTGTTTAACCAGTTTGTAAACAAAAACAACAAAAAAGAAAAGTAAATAAAACAAACAAAACACCGGCAGGGTTTAACCTTGCCGGTGTTTTGTTGTATATCCAAACAATGCTCCGATTATAAAGTAGTTCGGATAATACTCCAATGGTGAGCTATCGGGGATTCGAACCCCGGACACCCTGATTAAAAGTCAGGTGCTCTGCCAACTGAGCTAATAGCTCATAAGCGACATTTGCTATTATAGCAATCTGCAGAGGGATTGTCAAGAGAAAAGTTTGAAAAATTGGATTTTCGGCGCTGAAACCGGATTATAAAGAACATCCGCCGCAGGGTTTGTCAAAAAATGCTGGAATATGAATAGAAGGTGTGTCGTTGTTTTCTATCAACTGCAGCGACAGCAATATTGGTTGCAGCGTATCTTCCCAATATGCGTAAAGACAGAAGTGGTCCATCGCATAAGAAAACACCTGTCGCAGCAATCCATCCGCTAATGGGAGATCGTTATAGTGCAGATGGGTTATATACACGCGGGGACAGTCCAGCGCAAAGGTGCAAAAGCCAATGATATCTGCACCTTGACGCGCAACATAAGCAGGGCGTTTAATATTTAGTTGTGTTGCTGTTGTGGCATCGGCCAACTCCAGTTTGATCATGAACAGTGGCTCCTTTTTATTGTGATCAATTGTGTTCCATGGCCAGCAAGGGTCAACTGTTCTGCTGCGTTTGTTTGGCGGCAGAATAAAGATCTCGCACTTCCTGTTCGCTGAGATCCCGCCATTTTCCCTGTGGGAGCATCCCCAATCGCAGATTACCGATGGCGATGCGCTTGAGCCGGATCAAATCCAGCCCCAAGGCTTCGCACATGCGCCGGATCTGCCGGTTTTTTCCTTCGTAAATGGTCATTAATAAAACGACGCGGGTGTCTTCAGCAACAGCGACACTGACGTCGGCGGGCTGTGTGACATAGCCGTCGTCCAGCCGGACGCCGCTGATCAGCGTATGCAGCTGTGCGTCGTCAAAGGGCGGGCGAATCGTGACGCGGTAGGTTTTTGAAACGTGGCAGCGCGGATGGCTCAGCATATTGGCAAAGGTGCCGTCATTGGTAAATAGCAGCAGGCCTTCGGAGTTTTTGTCCAGCCGGCCGATGGGAAACACCCGTTCGCCCACATTGGCAACAAGCATGTCCACACTTTTTCTGCCGAGTTCGTCATGCATTGTGGTAACAAAGCCCCGGGGCTTATACAGCATGATATAGCGCCGGGTTTTATGCATATCGATCCTTTTACCGTTTACCAGAACAATGTCCTTTTTAGGATGGATTTTGCAGCCCAGCTGCACCGGCCGTCCATTTACCAGAACCTTACCCTGCAGGATCAGCTGTTCTGCCGCGCGTCTGGAACTGACGCCGCACTGGGAGAGAAATTTTTGCAATCTTATACTGTTGTTATCAGGCATAGTATGCTCCGTTTCACTGTCAGAAATGCAACAGCCGGCAGACAGATTGCCAGAAACGGTCTGTCCAGCTTGATTCAATAACCATTATAGCAGATTCTTCTGTAGTTGTAAACGGCACGCTGGCGATTATTTTTTGATTGTAGACATAGTCAATGCTGCCAACCTGTTCTCCTGTTTTGACCGGCGCATAAATAAAACGCGGCAGACGGATCCGATAGGTTACATCGCTGGCGTCGCCGTTCTGCAGCCAGACCTGCACGGGTTCATAGAAAATTTTCACCCGGTTACGGGTTCCGCCGGCAACAGGCAGAGAAGAAACCGAGATTTTACAATCCAGCGTGACCGATTGATAGCGTTGGAATCCGTCGTTATATAATTGTTTGTGATCAGACCAATCGTTTGGCGCATTAAGCGTTACTGCGATCAGCTGCAGCCCGTTTCGGGTGCAGGAGGATACCAGGCATCTGCCGGATTTTTTGGTAAAGCCGGTTTTAACGCCATCGGCGCCATCCAGGGTATGCAGCAAACGGTTATGGTTGGAATAGGTGCGGCGGGTGTTGCCGTCGTTGTAAACCGAAGAATAGGTTTTTGTGCCGACAATTTTACGAAAAGTGGGGTTTTGCATAGCTGCAGCGGTGAGTATTGCCATATCATAGGCGGTGGTATAGTGCGCGTCGGCGTCCAGGCCGCTGGGCGTGACGAAATGGGTGCCGTCCAGACCAAGCTGTTGCGCCCTGGTGTTCATTTGCTCTGCAAAGGTCTCGATAGAGCCTGCCAGATGGATGGCGATGGCGTTGGCTGCGTCGTTTCCGGATTCCAGCAGCAGGCCATAGGCCAAATTGAGCCTGGAAATCCGGTCGCCCTTTTGCAGACCAATAGAGGTGCCTTCAACTTTCAGCATGGAACTGGTGATTGATACGATGGTTTCGGGTGCGCCGGCTTCACAGAGCAGCAGACCGGTCATGATTTTGGTGGTGCTTGCCATGGTCATGCGCCGGTTCATATTGCGTTGGGAAACGACCTCGCCTGTGGACGGGCAATATAAAATATACGCTTGTGCCGATACTTCGGCATAAACGGGATAACAGCATAATACTATGATGAAAGCCAGGGTAAAACACATTTTTTTAAACAAAAAGATCACCTGCCGGTTATAAATATATGCGGCAGGTGATGGAGTTTTGCATTAGAATTTATGGTTGCTGTTGTGTCGGGGGATCGACTTGGTCAGGAGCGGGTTGCTCTTTTTGAAACAGGGACTTGATTCGATCGAAAAAGTCAGGCAGCAGGCTGATCAGCTTGTCGGTGGAAGAAGCGTTGCAGTTTACGGGCAGGATCTTGACGTTGTCATCCTGTAAAATCAAAAAGGCGATGGGTGTAACGGTCATGCCGGCGCCGCCGCCGCCGCCGAACAATTCTTTCTGCGTTTTCACTGACGGGAAATCCGACCCGCCGGAAGCGAAGGCATAAGAAATTTTGGAAACCGGGATCGCGGTAATGTTATCAGTCAGTTTCACCGGGTCGCCGATCATCGTATCAGCGGTTGCCATGGCTTTGATTTTTTCCATGGTAACGCCCATCAGGTTTTGAATATTCTGGCTCATAGGCTCACATTCCTTTCTTTTGCGGTGGTTTTTATCTGTATAGTTTGAATAACTAGCTTGCAGACCGCGCGCAGGGCTGCGGTCAGAACAAATAATGGACGGATGCGGACTTTGACATAAAAATACAGTTCCGGCTCTTTTTTCAGGTAATCGACCCGGATGTCTGTTTTATGATCCTCAAAACGCAGGCGGCTTTGCAAAAAAGATAAAAACGGATATAGTGCGGCGCAAAGCTGCCCATATTGAATGGCAAGATCAGCAGCGTCTGGTCCGGTCATTACCAGACGCAGCCGAAACGGAGAAACCAACAGGTGTTTGGCTATGGATTGAACTGCCTCCAGCGCAATCAGCGCATATTGCTTCAATGTTTGAAAAGCACCGATATACCCCTGTTGGTCAATCAATTGTTTGATAAAGTTGGGCCGCGGCGTTTTTTCTGTGTGTTTTTTTTCGGCTTTCGTTTGTTTCACCCGCTTATTTTTGGGCTTGTCCGCCCGCGGAAACAGTTTGAAGCGCAGCCAGCCGTATTCCAACCGAAGCCGGATGTCGCTGTTATAGATCAGTTCCAGCCGCAGCGGAATCAGCAACAGCAACAGCAGCAGACCCAGAATGCTGCCGATGATGATCAAAGCGAGCATAGGCGATCATGCCTCCAGTGTGGTTTGAAGGTTTTGCGTTTCGGGATGCTCCGGGTCTTCCTGGCGGGGGAGCGGCGGCAGATCCTCTAATGTATGCAACCCAAAGCAGCGTAGAAAGTTGTCTGTAGTGCCGTAAATCAAAGGTTTTCCTGGAAGATCTAATCGGCCCTGTTCCTCGATCAGGCCTTTTTCACAAAGACTGGAGATCACGCCTGAGCAATCTACACCCCGAACCTGTTCCACAAAGCTTTTGGTGACGGGCTGGTTATAGGCGACAACAGCCAATACTTCAAAAGCTGCCTGGGATAACGGTGCGTTGCGTTTGATTTCCAGCAAAACGCGAACATAGTCGAAATATTCCGGCCGGGTGCAAAGTTGCAGCTTATCTTCGAGACAGATCAGCTTAAAACCACGATGCTGCTCGTCATATTCGCTGGAAAGCTCGGCGCTTAAAGCCAATACCTGATCGGTGGAGATCTGCATGATCTCGGCGATTTTTTCAACTTTTACCGGGTCGCCGCTGGCGAACAGCAGCGCCTCCAGAATGGATTTGTTATGATTTTGCATGATGAG
>CALWVC010000131.1 GCA_944384865.1 uncultured Clostridia bacterium | reverse complement strand
GTTTGCCGTCAGATGCTGGAGCGACAAGGTATTATTATTGGCGCGCATGTACGATCACTGTATAATATCGAGGACGATCCGTTTGATCCGGTACAGCCGGACACAACGCTTCTGAACACCCTGAACAAACAACCCTTCGCCGTCTGCAACGATACAGCGAAACAGAATATGTATGATCTGATTGCAGCCTGCCGCAAAGAGCTGGACAGCGTCGGCGGCATTGTGGAACTTGCCGCAGTCGGCTTACCTGCCGGTCTGGGTGGCCCGCTGTTTGCAGGTCTTGAAGGCAGACTGTCACAATATTTGTTTGGTATTCCCGCCGTCAGAGGCGTTTCCTTCGGAACCGGGTTCGCCGCTACCCGTATGCACGGCAGCGAGCATAATGATCCGTTCGCCGTGCAGAATGGTCGGGTTGTCACCGTCACCAATCATTGCGGCGGTATTCAGGGCGGTATTACCAATGGTATGCCACTAATATTGCAAGTGGCTTTCAAACCCACCGCCTCCATCTCCAGAGAGCAGCAGTCGGTCAATCTGGATACGATGCAACCGGAAACGCTAGTCATAAAAGGCCGGCATGATCCCTGTATTGTTCCGCGGGCGGTAGTATGTGTGGAATCGGCAGTGGCCGTCTGTCTGACCGACTTGCTGCTGCAAAACGGCCTGATCCGATAACCAACCGTTATATAGCCTGTTTACCGGCTCCGTAAACAGCGTTACTTCGACAGAGCCCGGAGCCGGAAAGGTAAAATAAATCATGGATTTAGATCAGATCCGCCAGCAAATTGACGATATCGACGAACAGTTACTTTCGCTGTTTGCGAAACGTATGCAATGTTCCAAAGCGGTTGCCGATTATAAAGTCGCTCATGATCTACCGGTGCTGAACCGGCGTCGGGAGCAGCAGATTCTCGACCGGGTCGAAGCGCAAGCACCCGCTATCGCCAGCGAGGCACGGCTGCTGTTCTCTACGATTATGGATATCAGCCGTACCGCACAATATCCCACTGTCAATAAAAACAGCCCACTGCGAAGCCTGATCCGCGACGGCTTTTCCCGGCAGTTTCAACCGGAAAGCATTGCGTGTCCCGGCGTGAACGGCTCCTATTCACAGCTGGCCGCTTCACAGCTCTTTCCAAATCAGCCACTGCGCTTTTTTAATACCTTTGATCAGGTGTTTCAAGCAGTCAAAACCGGGCAGTGTTCATGTGGCATTGTTCCCATCGAAAACTCTTATGCCGGTTCAGTAGTGGAAAACTACGACAGCTTACAGCAATATGAAATGTATATCAATCATGCTGTCAATATTCCAATTTCCCACTGCCTTGTAGCGCCAAAAGGCGCAAAACTCGAAAACATCCGACAGGTATACTCCCATAAACAGGCGCTGGATCAATGCTCAGATTATATTACGCAACATAGCTTTCAATCGGTCACGGCAGATAATACGGCGTTAGCCGCCCAATATGTCGCCCAGCAAAGCGACCCAAGCTGCGCCGCTATTGCGTCTCGGCAAACAGCCGCATTATATGACCTGCAGATTTTAGATGAAAATATCCAGTCTTCAGGTGCTAACAGCACCCGGTTTGTCGTTATCTCCAATACTTTATGTATCCAGCCTGAAGCAAACTGCATCAGTTTGGCTTTTTCCCTGCCTCATGTGTCCGGCTCATTATATTGCGTCCTTTCCAAGCTGGCTGCCTTCGGTTTGAATCTGACAAAAATCGAGTCTCGCCCGCTAAAAAGTTCTCCATTTGAATATCTGTTTTATCTGGATTTTATCGGGCATTTACAAGATGAAAAAATCGTCAGCCTGCTTTGCGGCATGCGAGATGAGTTGCCATATTTCAAACTGTTTGGCAATTACGTTTTAGATGAATGAATATGTTCGCAAACAACGAAAGGAATGGTTTTCCGATGCAGCGCCAATGGCAAATGTCCGAATCCTTTGCCGTAGGAGGTCTGTTGGCCTTTGTCGGCGGCTATCTGGATGCTTACACCTACATCTGTCGCGGGCAGGTTTTCTGCAACGCACAAACCGGCAACATTGTATTGTTGGGTATGCATCTGGCAAATGGAAATTTAGAAGCAATGCTATACTATTTGTTGCCAATGCTCGCTTTTGTGGCTGGTATTTTCACAGTATTACTATTGCGAAACAAGATGCAGTTTTCCCGCGGACTGCACTGGCGGCAGTTGATCGTTGCGGTAGAAATTGTACTGCTGTTTATTATTTGTTTTATCCCATCCGGAATTTTAAATTTACTGGTAGATATCCTGATCTCTTTTGTTTGCGCCATGCAGGTACAGGCATTTCGCAAACTACACGGACATGCGTTCGCTACAACGATGTGCACCGGCAATCTGCGCAGCGCTACCGAAATGCTGTTTATGTTTTTAAAAACGCGGGATCATACGCTGCTCAGGCACAGTATGAAATATTATGCCATTATTGGTTTTTTTATTTTGGGCGCGGCAGCCGGATCTTTCATCACCACGTTCCTTGACGAAATTTCCGTATTGATCTGCTGTGGCATATTGGCAGTTGTATTTGTAATGATGTTTATACAGGAGCGTGGACAAAAAAGCCTTAAACAGCAAAATCTATTCTAATTTAATAAATTATACATTTACTTTATCGTTTGACTGTATTATAATAAACAGGAAGCAGGAGGTGTTGCGGGAATGAATGATAAAACCATGACCTTTTCACTGGGGGACGAACATGAACAGCAGATGCGCTTGATCTTAACTAAAGTGTATGATGCGCTGCGGGAGAAAGGCTATAATCCTATCAATCAGATCGTCGGTTACATTTTATCTGAAGATCCGACCTATATCACCACGCACAACAATGCCCGCAGTCTGATCCGTAAGATCGACCGGGATGAATTGCTGCAATCTCTGGTAAAATATTATCTGACTACCTGATGGATCTGGTTCTGATTATACAGCAAAAATACAATTAATCAAAAATGCCGCAGAGCGTCACTCTGTGGCATTTTTGATTTGACAATATCGAAAATTTTAGAAGTTATAACTGTATAAAACCAGCATCTTTCAAAGCGTCGTAAACTGAAATCGACCATGCAACAACAGCCAACTGCTCTGTGCTGTCTGCGTATTCGACGGAAAGATCACACGTTATTAAGCCGGTCCCCTTTTTGTACTGCGGAAGAATCTGAGATTGCGCTGTCCGCGCCGAAAGACAGAAAACAAACGACCACAGATTTGATTAATACGATCAGCCACATATCCAGAATATCCAGATAACCCAACACCAGCAGCGCCGCCAGCACTACGGCCATCAACACCGCTCCCAACAATAAAAACTGTCGGGACTTTGCCGCTGTAACAAACGCTCTTGCAAAGGCAAGAACACCATGCTGATCTTTAATCGTATTATATTGTGCATCATAAGGTATTGCCACACCAACATACGCCGCCCGGAGAGCATCTTCGTCTGTCTGACTGTCACCTACAAACGCACATTTTTCCTTGCTGTTCCATGCTGCGATCTGCTGCCGCTTTTCCTCCGGCGTCAAATTGGCACAAAAACCCTTGGCGCCGCACTTTTCCGCCACCGCCTGTGCTGTTTTAGCATTATCCGACGTCAACACCTGGCTCTGCACGCCATGCAGCCTGAGCAGCTGTACCGCCTTCACCGATTCCGCACGCAGCGTATCCGTAAACCGGATCGCGCCAATCGCCCGTACGCCAACCGCAACATATAAAGATACCTCAGGAAACGCCGCGGCAGACACACCGTTTTGCTCTAAAAATATCCGACTGCCACACAAAATCTGTTGACCGTCGCAGAGATACGACACACCGCGTCCCCGCGTAAACAATATATTTTCAGCCGTCAGATCTGTCTGTCTTGTCACCGCCGCCTGTAGCGCTGCAGAAATCGCCGTTGCGCAATGCTGCTGCGGCAAAAGCGCCAGTTGCAACACCTGCTGTTGTTCGACGCCCTCGGCGGTATAGACCTCCGCCAGTGTTAAAACCCCTTTGGTCAATACCCCGGTTTTTGAAAAAGCTGTCTGCCTGACCTGCGCCAGACGATGCATTTGCTCTATACTCTGGAATACAACCCCCTGTTTTTTACAGACAGACATGGCAAGCGCCACATTCTTGGAAAGCACCTTTAAAAAAGACGACAATCCTGCGGCCGACAGCAGCACTGCCGCTCGATGCAGCCAGACTGTCGGCAAATCTCCTGAAATAATAGAAACCACCGCGCACAATACCGCCAGAATAAACACGACCGGCGTATACCAGAACGCCAGCGTATGCAGCAGACGTTCCAAACCCGATCGCTTACCGTCGTATGCCTGTTCAAATCGCACGACAATATCATAAGCCTTAGATACCCGCATCTGAAAATCTTTCCCATGGTAAAAAACAGGGCCCGCCGCTACCGGTTC
>CALWVC010000130.1 GCA_944384865.1 uncultured Clostridia bacterium | reverse complement strand
TGTTTGAAACCTGCACCAATTTTGTTACGGTGCGTTCAAACTATTGTGCCCGGGCGTTTGAGGCGCTGAAGGAACAGGGCATTCTGGTGCGCAACTTCGGCTCGTTTTTGCGGATTACCGCCGGGCTGCCGGAGCAGAATTTAAAAATCGTTTCAGTGTTGCAAAAAACCATTTAGGAGGTTTCAATATGCGTACGGCGACCATAAACCGGACCACTTCGGAAACTGATATTTCCGCTACGCTGTCGTTGTCGGGCGGCCGGATTCTAATCGACACCGGCATCGGTTTTTTTGACCATATGCTGACTGCGCTGGCCAGGCACGCCGGCTTTGGGCTGGAGCTGACGGCCAAAGGCGATCTGCGGGTGGACTGCCATCACACGGTGGAGGATACCGGCATCGTGCTGGGCCGGGCGCTTTCCAAAGCGTTGGGCAACCGGGCGGGTATTGCCCGGTTCGGCACCGCGTTTGTCCCGATGGACGAAGCGCTGTGTATGACGGTGTTGGATTTGTCCAACCGGCCGTATCTGGTGTTTGACGCACAGTTTTCCAATCAGTCGGTAGGCGGCTTTGACTGCTGTATGGCGGTGGAGTTTATGCGGGCACTGGCGGTAAACGGCGGCGTCACACTGCATCAGAAATGCATTTATGGCTGCAATGACCATCATATTTTAGAGGCGCTGTTTAAATCGCTTGGGCAGGCGCTGAAAGCGGCGGTCGCTGAAAACGGCGGAGAAATTTTAAGCACAAAAGGCGTTTTATAATGGTTTAAAGGAGTTTATGATTTGATTATTTTACCTGCAATTGATCTGCAAGGCGGTCGTTGCGTGCGGCTGCGCAAGGGCGATTTCAACACGGCGGAACAGGTGGCGGACGATGCCCTTGAAACCGCTGTGGGGTTTAAAGCTGCCGGCTGCACCTGGCTGCATACCGTGGATCTGGACGGCGCGAAATCGGGCGTGCCGGTGAACCACCGGCTGATTTTAGAGCTTGCGCAGCAAAGCGGGCTGCATATTGAAACAGGCGGAGGTATTCGCGATCTGGATACGATATCGATGTATCTGGAAAACGGTGTGCAGCGGGTGATTTTGGGTTCGGTTGCCATCAAAGACCCGAAGCTGGTGGAGCAGGCTGCGGCCCGGTTCGGCGACCGGATCGCCGTGGGCATTGACGCGAAAAACGGCTATGCCGCCGCGCAGGGCTGGCTGGATGATTCCGATATCCATTATATTGACCTTGCCCGCCGGATGGAGCAGGCGGGCGTTCATACCATCATCTATACCGATATCGGGCGCGACGGGATGCTGTCCGGCCCGAATCTGGAACAGCTCGATCAGCTCAACCGGGCGGTAAGCTGCGATATTATCGCGTCGGGCGGCGTGACGGATCTGGACGATGTCCGCGCGCTGGCCAAGATCGGCGTATACGGCGCGATCTGCGGCAAATCGGTTTATAAGGGTACGCTCGATCTGAAACAGGCGGTGTTGGAGGCGCAACGGGTATGATTGATCAGACGGTAAATTTAGATGCTTTTTTTGAGAAAGGCGCGCTGATTCCCGCCATTGTACAGGAGGCCGGCACCGGGCAGGTTTTGATGCTGGCGTATATGAACCGTGAATCGCTGCAAAAAACGCTTGAAACCGGCTATACCTGGTTTTTCAGCCGGTCCCGCGGGGCGCTGTGGAACAAAGGCGCGACCTCCGGCCATCTGCAGAAGGTGACGCGCATCGATTATGACTGCGACTGCGACACGCTGCTGGTTACGGCGGTGCAGACCGGCGCGGCCTGCCACACCGGGCAGCACAGCTGCTTTTACCGCACGCTGTATCAGGCAGAGGAACGGTAGCGCTATACAAGATGGGCTTATAAATTTGAAATTATAAAAATCTGGCGGCTGCAACCCGGCCGTGTTTTTGAAAGGATTGTTTGGAATATGGAAACGATGCAGGCGCTGTATCAGACGGTGTTGTCCCGCAGAGCGCAGAAAACGGAAAATTCCTATACCTGTTACCTGTTTGAAAAGGGATTGGATAAAATTTTAAAAAAGTGCGGCGAAGAGTGTGCTGAAACGATCATCGCCGCAAAAAACGGGGACCCGCAGGAACTGGTCGCGGAGCTGGCCGACCTGCAATATCATTTAATGGTACTGATGGTGCAGCAGGGGGTGCCGTTAGAGGATCTGCTTGCCGAGCTGGACCGGCGCAGCGGCAAAACCGGCAATCTGAAAACCTTTCATCAGACGGATAAAAACTCCTGAGGCGCCGGCGGAATGTTGATGTTTTAATAAGGAGTCTGTTATGCCCGCACTGATTACCCACTATCTCCATGCGCGGGATGTGTTTGCGCGTCTGGAGAACCATGAAACTTTAAACGAAGAAGCTTTTGTATTAGGCGCGCAGGGGCCGGATGTGCTGTATTATCACCGGCTGCTGCCGGTTTTGATGCCGGGTAAGAGTTTGCGTAAAACCGGTGTCGCGCTGCACGCCGTTCCGGCAAATACGCTGTTTTCGGCGTTTGCTGCTTACTGCGTTGTGCATCCGGAAAACCGGTTGGCGCTGTCTTATGCACTGGGCTTTTTGTGTCATTATTCACTGGATCGGATCGCACACCCGTATGTATACGCGATGCAGGCGGATATTATTGAGAAAGAGCATTACCGGCACCATCCGTATTTTATCCATGTGCGCATTGAGCACACGCTGGACATCATCATGCTGCGCAGCAAGCTGGGGCTGACTACCGACGCGTTTAACCCGAAGCAGTGTATCACGAATGATCAGACGGTGTTACAGGGGTGCGCGGCGATACTGGCGGCGGTACTGCAAACGGTGGGTCTGGCGGAAGGGATCTCACCCGCGCGGCTGGTCCGCGGGTATAAAGACGCCCGGTTTTGCCAGGGGCTGTCTCATGATCCGCATTTATATAAAGGAATTTTGCTCAAAGTTTTGGAGCGACTGGTTTTTATGCGGGGTACGGTTTCAAATTTGCTGCACCCGTTGCTGGAGGATGGCCGGTGGGATTATTCCAATTTTGAGCATTCACTGTGGAAAAACCCCTTCGACCCCGAAGCGCAGGCGGTTTCAGACAGCTTTTTTGAATTGTTTGACCGGTCGGCACAGGACAGTGCGGCGCTGTGTATGCAGTTTTTGCAAACGGTGGGCCGGGGCGGAACGGCGGTGGATTTTACCGGCAATTACAGCATGAAAACGGGTTTGCCGGAAAAAGACGGCTGAAAACGAAAGGTGAGTGATCAGCGGCAAACAGCCGGGAACTTTGCGCTGTTTGAGATCGCCGGGCGAACCGGGGCGTTTGGCCTGTTTGAATGGATGAAGGAGGCTGTCAACATGCAAAAAATCGCCAGTTTTCAAGTGGATCATACCACATTGCAAAAAGGGGTGTATGTCTCGCGGATCGACGGAGATGTGATCACCTATGATATCCGGATGCGCCGGCCGAATCTTGAGCCGGTGATGCGCAACGGTGCGATTCACACCATCGAGCATCTGTTTGCGACCTATGTCCGTAACAGCGACCGGGCACACGGTGTCATCTACTTTGGGCCGATGGGCTGCCGGACCGGCTTTTATTTTCTGACCCGGAATCTGGGCGACGAAGCAACGTTGCAATTGATCAAGGAGGCCTTTGCGTTTATCGCCGAATACAATGGGGAGATCCCCGGCGCGTCTGCCGTCGAGTGCGGCAACTATCTCGATCATGATCTGCCGGGCGCAGTGCAGGAGGCGCGGGATTTTTGTAAGGTGTTGGAGCGGGTTACAGTAGAGATGTTGGATTATAATTATATAAAATAAACAAAAAATCAATTCATTTTACCGACAAAACAGCAGTTTGTTTGTGAAAACTGCTGTTTTGTCATATAAAAGGTTGCAATTTTGTTATCGGAGTGGTATAATTCATTACAAATTTGTAATAAATGAGCGATGACGGTTACAAAACGATCGCTTTTGAAAGGATCATTTATTTCGATGCAAAGGCAAGCTCGATTAGAACGTTTTCAGAAGATCTGGCGTGGTATATTGAACGGGGCAGGTCTGGTGAAGGACAAAATTTTTGCTATCGCGGGATGCACAGCCCGCAGACTGTGGACAGGCCTTGTATGGGCCGGGCGTAAGCTGCGGGCCGGCGTTATACGGGCCGGGCGCGGTTTGCGCATGGGCGCTGCATGGACCGGCCGCCGGCTCTGTAAAGGTTTTGTGTGGACAGGTCGCAAATTACAGCAGGGCAAACTGTTTTTACAAAACCGGCCGGGCGCGGCCCGGCGGATGGCCGCGGCGGGCTGCGCAGGCGTTGTGATGCTGGCGACGGTTGTGACGGCGGGCGCGCTGTCGGATATGACGGTGGCGGTGGCGGTTTGCCATGCGGGCGAGACCATCGGCTATGTGCAGGAGCAGGCGGTTGCCGATACCGCCCGGCAGCAGGTTTTAAATACGGTGCA
>CALWVC010000129.1 GCA_944384865.1 uncultured Clostridia bacterium | reverse complement strand
GCCATATGCACCCGTCCGTCCCGCAGGATCTGCATGCGGTTGATCCGGTCCTTGTCTATACCCATATCAAACAGGCGTTGCACCATCTGTTTATTCAGCCGATCGGCGATTTTATACAGATGCGGCAACGCAGATTTAAACAGGCCCGCATCCCACTGCTCCAGCGCCTCGGGCAATACGGTATGGTTTGTATAGCGAAAGGTCTTTTGGGCGGTATGGGCCGCGGTTTCAAAATCCATGCCCCGCTGGGTCAGCCGGTAAATCAGCTCTAAAATGGCCAGAACCGGGTGGGTATCGTTAAGCTGCACCGCAAAATAATCACAGAACTTCACAGGATCGGCCCCGATATGCTGTTCAAAAGCGCGCAGCATATCCTGAATCGCCGCCGATGTGAAGAAATATTCCTGCCGCAGCCGCAGCAGTCTGCCCGCCTTATGCGCGTCGTTTGGATACAGACAGTAATGCAGCCGCGCAGCGTTTTCCCCGCCCCGAACCGCCGCGGCGTATTTGCCGGCGTTGAACAATGCAAAATCAAAGGGGTTGTCGCTTTCGGCCTCGAACAGCCGCAGTGTGTTGATGCAGCCGGCGTCGCCGTAGGGAATCACCGGCAAATCATAGGCGACGGCGTAAATCACGCCGTCTTTAAACGGAATCTGATAGCGCAGCTCGGGCCGGCGCACCGCAAACGGATCGCCAAACCGCTGCCAGTCGTCGGGAAATTCCTGTTGGGCGCCGTTTTTGATGGCCTGCCGAAACAGCCCGTATTTATAACGGATGCCGTAGCCGGTCAGCGATTTTCCCTGCTGGGCGGCGGCATCCAGAAAGCAGGCAGCCAGACGGCCCAACCCGCCGTTGCCCAGCGCTGCATCCTCGATCTGTTCAAACTCCCGGATATCCCGGCCGGCGCCAGCCAGATATTCGGCGGTTTGGTCCAGCAGACCCAGGTGCAGCAGATTGCTGTAAATCAACCGCCCGATTAAAAACTCGGCCGACAGATAACAGGCCCGGCGCTTTTTTGACTGTTTTAATCTGCATTGGTCCCAATCGTTCTGCACACGATACAGCGCGGCTTTGGCCACCGCGTTATACAGCGCGGTGACATCGGCGTTTTGCACGGTTTTCCGATATTCGTTTTTCAAAATATTGTGGATGGTATTTTCATATTGCATGATGCTTCCTCCTGTAAGTCTGCCGGTCAGAGCCGGCCATAAATATGGTTCAGCCGGTTTAACAGCCCGGCGCGCTGGCTTTGCAGCTGCTCGGGGGTCATGCGCCATTCCCAGTTACCGCCCAGGGTAGACGGCGTATTGATCCGCGCCTCGGCGCCCAGCCCCAAAACATCTGCTACCGGCAGGATACACAGCGCCGCGGGAGACGACACCGCCGCCCGCAGCAGCGCATCCACAGCCCGGCTGTCTGCACAGTCCAGATATTCGCAGATCCATTTGCGCTTTTGCTGATCCGCCTGCTTATAAAACTGTTTGAGCGTCGGATTATCGTGGGTGCCGGTATATACAACGCAGTGCTTCTCATACGCATGCGGCAGATACACGTTCTGCGGATCGCCGTCGTCAAACGCAAATTGCAGCACCTTCATGCCCATGAATCCGGTTTTTCGCAACAGCCTGCGTACGCCGTCGTCAATCAGCCCCAGGTCTTCTGCAATAATCGGCAGCTCTCCCAGCGTTTGTTTCGCCGTTTTGAACAGCGCCGCGCCCGGCGCTTTTTTCCACCGGCCGGACTTGGCGGATAACGCCCGGGCAGGGATGGAATAATAACGGTCAAAACCCCGGAAATGGTCGATCCGCACCACGTCGTACATCACAAAAGCGTGTTGCAGCCGGCGGATCCACCAGGCAAAGGCGGTCTGTTTATGCGCTGGCCAGTTATACAACGGGTTGCCCCAAAGCTGGCCGTCGGGGCTGTAAGCGTCCGGCGGGCAGCCGGCTACCGCCGTGGGCGACAATCCCGCATCCATCTGAAACAGTTCGGGATGAAAATAAACGTCCGCGCTGTCCATCGCGGTGTAAATGGGAAGATCGCCAATCAGCTGCAGCCCTTTGTTCTTCAGATACCGTTTCAGCTGCCGCAGCTGGCTGAAAAACTGATATTGTAAAAACCGGTGAAAGGCGATCCGGTCTTCGAGGCGCCGCGCCGCGTCTTTCATCGCCTTCTTTTCCCGGATTTTCAGCGGGCGGTCAAATTCCCACCAGGGCGCGCCGTCGTGCGCCTCCTTCAGCGCCATGAACAGGCAGTATTCCTCCAGCCAGAACCGGTGTTTTGCGCAAAACTTCCGGTAGCCCGCACTGTCGGGATCAAACCGGCCGAACGCCTGATATAAAACCTCCAATCGGGTGCGGTACAGCCCGTCGTAGTCCACCCGGTCGTCCCGGTATTGCAGGCCGCCGAGATCCTCGGTCTCCAGCATGCCCTGTTCAATCAGACATTGTAAATCAATCAGATAGGGATTACCCGCAAAGGCCGAAAAGGACTGATAAGGCGAGTCGCCGTAGCTGGTGGGATGCAGCGGCAGCACCTGCCAGTACCGACAGCCGGCCCGGGCTGTAAAATCGGCAAACCGGCAGGCGTCTTCCCCCAGCGTGCCGATGCCGTAGGGCGACGGCAGCGCCGATACCGGCAGCAGCAGCCCGCAGGCTCTGGATTGTTGTTCCATCCGTCAACATCATCCTTTCTGATAAAATCCATCGTTTCAAATCTGTTTTATTGTTAGCAGGATGCTGTAAAACTATCCCGCTTTCAAAAAAATTCATCTGCGGTTTTATAGTATGAACCTGCCCGCAGTTGGCATGCACCCCATATATAACATCCGCGTATATAACATCCGCGCGTTGGTTTGTCGTCTCGGGCGCAAAAAAAGCCTGTCTGATAAATCAAACAGGCTTCATCTCAATATCAACAGAATAAACATCTTACCAAAACCACCGGAACAGCTGTGACTGAAACAAAGCTCAGCGCGGAAGCAGCGCACGGCTCTTGCGCAGCCGCTCCACCCTGGCAAACAGCGCACACAACCGCTTTCGGTTCCATTTAACCGTTTCGTTAACGGCACAGTATTTGTCCATCAGCATCACAATATAAGATTCTTTATAACGGGGCGGCACCAGCGTCATCGGCCACATATGTTTTTTGATAATATCCCGCTCCCGGTCGGTCAGCTGGAAATGCAGTTCGGCGTTTCGCAGCGCAGCCGCCGGATGTATAAACCCGTGGCGCAGGCCGTTTTCGTTTTTCTGATGCCAGTCATATAAAAATAAATCGTGCAGCAGGCCGCCCCGGGCGGCGCTGCGGGCGTTACAGCCCAATTTTTTCGCCATCAGAAAACTGCAATAGGAAACATACACACAATGATCGTAACAGCTGGTCTGGCCGTGCTGCACAAAGCTTTTCATCTGCAACACCGGCGCGGACAGCAGCAGATCGTCTACACACGCATAATATTCGCCGAGTAATTGTTCATTCATCTAACAAACAGACCCCAATAAATAAATTTTATACGTGATTAGCTTACCATAGCGTATGTACAAAGTCAAATGAATTTTCATTTAAATTTATGGAAAACACGGCCGGTTTTTCCATCGGCGCCGCGAAAACAGTTGCAATGCGCCTCAAAATATTGTATGATAATTGCACAGCATCCCGACGGCAAACCAAACGGTTTAAAAGCCGCCGGGTATCATATAATACGTTTATGGACTTTCAATGACACACATCTATTGCATATCGCAAAGAAAGGGGCGGTTTTTTTGAAAAAAAAGGGCTTATGGATCACACTGGGCGTAATTCTGCTGATCATCATTATTATTGTAGCGGCGGTGGTTTCGGGTTATAACGGGCTGGTCAGCGCCGAAGAGCAGGTCAACACCCAGAAAAGCAATATTCAAACGCAGCTGCAGCGGCGGGCGGACCTGGTGCCTAACCTGGTGGCCACTGTGAAAGGCTACGCCGCACATGAGGAGGAAATTTTCACGGCCGTAGCGGACGCGCGCGCAAAGCTGGCGGGCGCTGCAGCGTCCGGCGATGTTTCTGAGATGGACGCTGCCAACACCGAATTAAGCTCGGCGCTGTCGCGGCTGCTGGTGGTCGTCGAAAATTATCCTGATTTAAAGGCGAATCAAAATTTCGTCAATTTGCAGGATGAACTGGCGGGAACCGAAAACCGGATCACCGTCGCCCGAAAAGATTATAATGAGGCGGCGCAGACGTTTAACAGGAAGGTTCGTTCCTTCCCCGGCAACATCTGGGCTGCGCTGTTCGGCTTTGAATCGGTAGATTATTTCGAAGCCAGTGACAGCGCGCAGCAAACGCCAACCGTGTCGTTTGAATAGGCGGCGCATGGCTTTTAAAGGGGTTTTGATCGCAATGATACACGGCAGACAATGGATCAGACCACTGATCTGCATGATGGCAGCGGCGGCGTTTGTTTCAGCGTCTTG
>CALWVC010000128.1 GCA_944384865.1 uncultured Clostridia bacterium | reverse complement strand
CCGGCGCAAAACCGATAAAACCGTCGCACCGCCCTTCGGCGGTAATATACGCGCCGTTCGGAAATGCCACATAAATCGCGCTGACAAAATGCGCGCTGCGCCGGTTCGGCGGCACATTCTGCATATTTTTCAGCAACAGCGCATTATTCGACGCATCGTCGCCGTGTTCGCCGCTATACCGGGCGGAGAATACGCCGGGCGCGCCGTCCAACGCATCCACACACAGCCCGGAATCATCCGCAATCGCCGGCAGTCCGCTGTTTTGCATTGCGCTGACCGCTTTCAGCTTCGCGTTTTCCAAAAAAGTCGTTCCGGTTTCCGCAACATCGGGCAATACGATTCCCAACGCCGTTTCATTGACGACCTCCACACCCAGCGGCGTCAAAATCCGGTTCATCTCTTCCAGTTTTTTTCGATTTTTGCTTGCCAGTATAAACTGCATCTTCTTTATGCTCCCAACATCGCCGCCGCAAAATCTTCAGCCGAAAAATCCTGCAAATCGTCCATCTGCTCACCCACGCCGATCAGCTTAACCGGAACGCCCAGTTCATCATGAATCGCCAATACCACGCCGCCGCGGGCAGTGCCGTCCAGCTTGGTCAACACGATTCCCGTAATCTGCGCCGCATGCTGAAATTCCCGGGCCTGATTGACCGCATTTTGCCCGGTAGTCGCGTCCAGCACCAGCAGCACCTCCATATCGCAGTCCGGCAGTTCCCGCCGGGCGACCCGGGTGATTTTCGCCAGTTCTTCCATCAGATTCTTTTTATTATGCAGTCTTCCGGCGGTATCTACAATAATCACATCGCTTTTTTTTGCTTTAGCGGCCGCAATGGTATCAAACACCACTGCAGCGGGATCGCTGCCCTCATGATGCCGCACGATCGGCGCCTGCACCCGATCGGCCCAGATTTCCAGCTGCTCGGCCGCCGCCGCGCGAAAAGTATCCGCCGCGCCCAAAATCACCGATTTTCCTTCTGATTTGAGCCGGTTTGCCAGCTTGCCGATGGTGGTGGTTTTACCGACGCCATTCACGCCGATCACCAAAACCAGCGACGGTTTGGTATTAAGATGCAGACTATTATCCATTTCCAGCGTTTCACAAATAACCGCCTGTAACAACTGCTTGATCTGCGCCGGATCGGTAACACGCTCCTGTTTCACCCGCTCGCGCAGCTTTTCGCAGATTTTTGAGGCCGTCGGCATTCCCGTATCCGCAAGAACCAGCGTTTCCTCCAGCTCTTCAAACAGCTCGTCGTCGATTTTGGTAAAGGACGAAACAATTCCGCTGACCGCGCCGGAAAACACATCCCGTGTTTTTTTCAGTCCCTGACTGATTTTACTGAACAACCCCATAAAAGCCTCCTGTAAAAGTCATAATTATCATCTCGCCTGTTTAGAGAGCGTCGACTCGATCTGTGATACGTCAATAGAAAGCAGTTTGGAAACCCCTTTTTCCTGCATTGTTACGCCATACAGCACATCGGCTTCTTCCATGGTTCCCCGCCGGTGGGTAATAATGATAAACTGCGTATCATGGCTCATGCGCCGCAGATATGCGGCAAACCGATCCACATTGACTTCATCCAGCGCCGCCTCTACCTCATCCAGCAGACAGAACGGCGGCGGATTCACCTTCATAATCGCAAAATAGATCGCCACGGCGATCAGCGCTTTTTCCCCGCCGGAAAGCTGCTCAATAATCGAAATGTTCTTTCCCGGCGGCTGCGCGATAATCTCGATGCCGGTTTCCAGCACATTCGCAGGATCCGATAGCCTCAGCTGCGCCGTACCGCCGCCAAACAGCTCTTTAAACACCTCGGTAAAATACCGACTGATGGCGTCAAACCGCTGAATAAACAGGGTTTTCATTTTATCGGTCAGACTCTGAATCAGCTTATACAGCTCCTCCTTGGCATTCTGCACATCGGCAATCTGCGCCTTCAAAAACGTATAACGCTCTGCAACCTCTTTATATTCTTCAATCGCCGCTACATTGACCGACCCCAACTGACGAATCCGCAATTTCAGCTCGTTCAGCCGTCGCGCCGCCGCTTTTTCATCCGATATCGGCACGCCGATCTCCTCAGCCTGACTGCGGGTTAATTCATATTCGTCAAACAGTTTTGCGACAATTTCATCATATTCTTTTTCCATGTTTTCACGCCGGGCTGTCAACCGCGCCAGTTCGCCGTTATGTTTTTCTTTCTCGGCGGAAATCTCCTTTTCGCGTGCCCGAAGTGTGACCGCTTGCCGCTCCAGTTCCGCCCGTCGGCTGTTCAGCGTCTGCATCTGCTGTTCAAAATCTGCCGAACTGTCCGAAAAGCCGTTGCGCATCTGCTGCAACTGCTCAATCTGCTGCTGCAACTGCGCATTTTTCTGAGAAATTTCATCAATCTCCGCCTGCAAATGCTGCACTCTGGTCTGCTGATCTGTTCTGGACGCCTGCAACTGCTCAATAGACTGCCGGTGCATGGCAACATCCTTATCATACCCGATCATCTGCAGTTTTACATCTGAAACCTGCCTGGAAAGCATATCCCGCTTGTCTGCCAACTGATCCCGGCCGCCGGTCAACAACGTCAGCGCTTGTTCTAATTCTTCTTTCTGCCGGGCTGCCGCATCCATCTGCTGTGTCGCCTGCTGCGCCTGTTGGTCAAATCCGGCGTCCCGCTCCACAGCCTCCTGTTTTTGCCGCCGCAGCCGCTGCAAATCAACGTCTGTTGCATCATGCTGCTCTGTCAGCCGACGCAGTTCGCTCTGCAGCCGGATCTGATCCTCGTGCGCCACCGCCAGTTCTGACTGCGCCGCCTGCATCTGCGCCTCCCGTTTGGCCAGCTCCGCCGCATCCTGCTTATACGCCTGCATATCCGCATCCAGCGCTTCCTGCATCCGTTGCGCTTCTGTACGCAACTCGGCGATTTTCGCCGTCCGGTTCAACAACCCCGCGTTTTTGGCGTGGGATCCGCCAGTCAGCGACCCGCCGGCGTTTACCACCTGCCCGTCCAGCGTCACAACTCGAAAACGATACCCGAATTTTTTCGCAGTATCCACAGCCGTATCCATATCCTGACTGACCACGGTGCGCCCTAACAGCGAAGATACAATCTGCTCATAGGCCGGATCATATGTAATCAGCTGCGCGGCCATTCCGACAAAGCCCTCGCAGTCTGAAACGCCTTTTTCCCGCAGCGGATTCCCCTTTACCGCCGTCAGGGGTAAAAAGGTTGCCCGGCCGGCATTGGCGTTTTTCAAATACGAAATAGCCCGTTTTGCATCGTTTTCGGAATCTACTACGATATTTTGCATGGCCGCGCCCAACGCGGTTTCAATGGCTGCCGCATACATCCCCGGCACCTCGATCAGCCGGGATATCGGGCCGTGGACACCCTGCAAGGTTCCATGTTTCGCCGCTTTGGATACCGCCTTGACCGCATAAGAAAACCCTTCCATGTTTTTTTCCAGGTCTTCCAGAATCTGCGCCCGGCGGCGCTTTTCTTCGACGTCCAACCGACGCCGCTCCAGCGCTTCCTTTTGCTTTTGCAGCTTTTGCTGCCTGCTCTGCAACATCATCGTATGCCCGCTGACCACATTTTCGCACTCGGTAATGCGTTGCTGCGCGTCTGTCAGGTCGGCTGTAACGGCCTGCATTTCCTGCGCCGCCTGCTGTAAGGTCTGCTCCAGCGTTTGCAGCAAATCGTCTATTTCCGTTATGCGGGCCTGGATTTCCTCCTTAGAGGTTTGCGCGCGCGCCAACAGGACCTGTTGTTCGGCAACCGATACGGACAGTTCGTTCAACGCATAATTTTTTTCTTCAATCTGTTTGGAATAGTCGCCGCTGTCATCCGCCAGCGCATGCAGCTGCAACAGCAGCTGTTCCAGCCCGTCCGCCGCCTGCTGCCGCTGCTGTAAAACCGCTTCCACCGTCTGCTGCAACACGGCGATCCGGCTGTCCGCCGTCTGGTCGCTGTTGTCTATATCCGCAATATCCCGCTGCAGACGGGCAATTGTCTCGCCGTTATGCAATATAGTATTCTCCAAAACAGCAATTTCGCTGTTGGTCTGCGCCGCCTGTTCTTCAGATTTGGCGGCCTGCCGGCGCACTTCATCAATCTGTACCGTTATACGCTGACTGTCCTGTAAGCTGATCTCAGACTGCGCTTCTATCTCCGCAAGTTCTCTGGTCACCTGATCATATTGCGCCTGCGCCAGTGTGATTTTATAATCCTGCTCCCGCAGCAACTCGGTAGACTGCTGTAATGTACGCACCCACAGCCCGATCTCCAGCTCTTTCTTTTCTTGAGAATACTCCAAAAACGCCTGCGCCTTTTTACTCTGTTCCTCCAGCGGACCGACACGACTCTCCAGCTCCTGCAAAATATCCCGCAGCCGCACCAGATTCTCTTCAGCATGAGTCAATTTTCGCTCGGCGTCCAGTTTGCGGTAACGATATTTGGAGATCCCCGCTGCTTCTTCAAAAACATCCCG
>CALWVC010000127.1 GCA_944384865.1 uncultured Clostridia bacterium | reverse complement strand
ATATATGACGACCACCCGGACCTGTACATTCATTGTAAAACCAACACCGCCGGAAACGCGGCAGTCTATTATACCGATCCTGAAAACGGTTACATACAGGCGGTATTGATTGGGAGCATCGTATGAACCATCACGCAAAAATCGTTCTGATCGCCGGTTGTCTGCTTACGGCCGGCATACTGCTGCCCTGGGCGCTGGACCGGCGCCTGACACTACGACGATACAGCATTCAAACTGAAAAAATCCGCCGCCCGGTACGCCTGATCCTGTTAGCCGATCTGCATAGCTGTTGTTACGGCCCGCAACAACAAACGTTGCTGCAAATGATACACGTAAATCATCCGGACGCGGTTTTATTCGCGGGCGATATCATCGACGATCTCAAAGATGCTTATCCCGCCGCGCAGCTGCTGCAGGCCACAGCAAAACGGTATCCCTGTTTCGCCGTTACCGGCAACCATGAACATTACGGCGGTCGGATACAACTGCGCAAACGGCTGATCCGGCAATGCGGCGTTACCCTGCTGGAGGGCCGCTCACAGCGATTGCAGACCCACGGCGGCCCGCTGTATATCTGCGGAATAGACGATCCCAACGGCGGCGCTGATCTGTTTCACACGCAGCTGCGCGCAGCACGTCCCGCCGACCCCTCTGTTTACAGCGTGCTGCTCACCCACCGCCCCGAATATATCCACGATTATCTGCCGCTGGGCTTTGATCTGATCACCGCCGGACACACCCACGGCGGACAATGGAGATTGCCTGGCATGCAGCGCGGGTTGTTCACACCCAGCCAGGGTCTGTTCCCAAAATACACAGGCGGGCGTTATGATTTTGGTAACCAAACCATGCTGATCAGTCGCGGTCTGCAAAACGACTGTGCGGTTCCCCGATTATTCAACCCGCCTGAAATCGTTTGCATCGACTTAGCTCCGAAAAAATAATCGTTTACTATATAAATCCGCGTTTATCTGTTGCAAATATTATCAAAGTGTGATATAATTTTAACAATCCAATTTATCGTAATCAGGAG
Organism: uncultured Clostridia bacterium; assembly: GCA_944384865.1. Taxonomy (GTDB): domain Bacteria; phylum Bacillota; class Clostridia; order Oscillospirales; family Acutalibacteraceae; genus RUG14109. The sequence goes on along the minus strand of CALWVC010000127.1, from coordinate 3,457 downwards.
GATCGTTTATGATACAACCCCCAGTAACAGATTCTGTGCTGTATATCGGTGTAGATGACAAAACTATTGATTTGTTTGAAAGTCAATATATCGTGCCAAACGGTGTTTCTTATAATTCCTATCTGATCAAAGATCAGAAAAACACCGTGATGGATACCGTTGATAAACGCGCCACCAAACAATGGATGGACAATCTCAACCACGCTCTGAATGGCGAACAGGTGGATTATCTGGTGGTGCTGCATATGGAGCCGGATCACGCCTCCAATATTCAGATACTGGCTGAGAAATTCCCGAAAATGAAAATCGTTGGAAACGCCAAAACCTTTATGATGATCAACCAGTTTTTTGATTTGGATCTGACTGATCGCACCATAATCGTCAAGGAAAACGATACGCTGTCTCTGGGTACACACACATTGCAGTTTATTATGGCCCCGATGGTGCACTGGCCAGAGGTCATGGTCGCCTACGAGCAGTCTGAAAAGCTGCTGTTTTCCGCCGATGGATTCGGCAAATTCGGCGCGCTGGATACAGAAGAAGACTGGGCCGACGAAGCCCGCCGGTATTATTTCAATATCGTCGGCAAATATGGAATGCAGGTGCAAACGCTGCTGAAAAAGGCCGCTGCGCTGGATATTCGGAAAATCTGCCCGTTACACGGTCCGGTTTTATCTGAAAATTTAAATTATTATATCAACAAATATGATATCTGGAGCAGTTATCAGCCAGAAGATGAAGGCGTTCTGATCGCATATGCGTCAATACACGGACATACGGCGCAAGCCGCAGAAAAAGTTGCCGAACTCTTAAAGCGCAAAGGTGTTCAAAAAGTGATCTTGACCGATCTTGCACGAGACGATATGGCGCAGGCTGTCGGAAATGCATTCCGCTACGACAAGTTGTTGCTTGCCGCCGCTTCCTATAATGCAGACGTTTTTCCCTGCATGGAAACATTCCTGTTGCATTTAAAGGGAAAAAATTATCAAAACCGCACTGTAGGCATTTTAGAAAACGGAAGCTGGGCGCCGTCTGCGGCCAAAACCATACGCCCGCTTCTGGATCAAATGAAAAATCTTCGGATCTGCGAACCGGTGGTTACCATCCGATCGGCTATGAAGCAAACCGATCTGCCGGCATTGGAACAACTAACCAATGCGCTTTTACAATAGTAACAGTCCCAATCATCTGCATATAATAAAATAAAGGTCGATACATGGAAAATCATCATGTATCGACCTTTTTCTTACACTAAAAATCAAGGATGAAGGGAAAAATGAATATAAACTAAAAACGAATGAGGGATCAGGTAAATATCTGAATAAATATATTTCTGTACGCATATCTGAAAAATATCATACAGAAAGAACAGGACCTTTCATTCGTTAAAAAGGCAATTCGAAATAGATTTAAGCGGCAAATGCTTTCTGATTCAGTCCACCACCGCTTTCTGAATTTCAAGATCTTTTTTCTTACATTTGAACATGCCTGTATATCCTCAACATAACAAAACCTTCTATGGTAACCTTTTTCATGCTACCATAGAAGGCTCTTTTCCCTATTATTTTTCTGATGCCGGATCTGTGCACGAAACTACAAAATCAGAATTTCAGCGATCGAACTGGACGCTGTCATCAGCCAAGTAAGATTTCAATCTGGCGTAATCCTTATTATTGATATAGCCGTCTAACACACCGTCTTTGCCCGCCACATCAGCAGCTACTACAATCATTTCCACCGCATCGTCAGCCAGATAAGCTTTCAGGCGGGCCAGATCCTTGTTGTTAATATAGCCGTCGCCTGTTACATCGCCCTGCTTGACCGTATTTGTAACCGTTACCGTTCCGTTCGTCACAACGATCTGATCCTTAAATTCGTTCAACGTAAAATCATATGCGCTATCTACTGTAACCCTGACCGGATAACTGCCGGATAAAGCAGTAGATTTGATCTTAAACTTCAGATTGAGCAACCCGCCCTCTCCGATATGCACCACAGGATTCAGTGAATCGTCAAATACAACTTTATACGGATTCGCCGTAATGCCCTGGCTCATAGTCAGCAGTACGCTGTTTTGGGCAAAAAACATATCTGTTCTCGGCTGTTCCGGCTGTTCCGCCAGCTCCAGTGCCGTATCGTCATAGTCGATCGAAATGCCCAAGCCAGACAACGCTTGCTGCGCATTGATTTTAATCTGCAACTCCACCGTATCCCCGGTATTTCCCTCAGTCGAAGAAACCGTCAGGGTGCTGTCTTGCGGCTCGAAGGGATCCGTCGATTCCGGAAACCAGTAAGGATCCAGCACATTGTTATACATCACGCCGTTGATGGGCGTCACGCCATATGCTTCAAACAGCCCGGAAACCGTTACAAACTCATAACCCCGCTCCTGCAGCGCCGGAATCAGAATATCCAGCGTTGCCGGCGTTTTCTCACTGTTGACCTCGGTATCGTGCAACAGGATAATATCCCCGCCTTTAACGGTATTCAGCAATGTCTGCGCGCTTTGTTCCGCCGTGACTGCGGAATCCCAATCGTTGGATCCTACGCCGCCGATCAGCACCAGATCTGTAGTATCCGACACATTGGTATTCACATTTAAATACGGTGGACGCAGATATTTTGAAGTTGTTCCCGTAATGGATAAAATCTGATTTTGTACATACTCAATTTCCTTAATCATCTCAGTACGGCCTAGATTTGTCAAATATGGATGCGTCGCAGTATGGTTGCCAATTTCACAGCCCAACTCCAACTGGCGTTTCATCAATTCCTCCGGTTTAAAATACCGGCCGTCGCCGCTGTTAATACTGTTTCCGATCAGCATAAACGTCGCTGGAATTCCATATTTTTCCAACTTATCCAACACTGCGCCAGTCCCTTTCGTCGGGCCGTCGTCAAACGTTAACGCAATATATTTCTTCGTCGTATCCGCCACAGCCGATCCCATCCCTCCGACGGTAGCCATTGTCCCGAACATTGCCAGCGACAATAACAGAGCCAACAATCTTTTCATCTGCTACAACTCCCGCACACAAAATCTGTTGATATATTTATTTTAAGCGTTTTGTCTAAAATAGTCAACCATAAAAAATAGTTCGGAAATCAATTTGTAGAAATGCACGAAAGGGCATGCCACGTTTCAGCACAATCACCATATTCCCGCTTGATCAATTATTATGATCTGAAATCACTTTTTGTCGGAACATTACAGCTTTGCAATAAACGTTACAGTTTTATTATTTTCAGAAAACAAGCTTGTAAAGAGCGAAAAACTGATATACAATAATGCAAGACTGTTTTTGAAAGCGGGTTTTATGGATGAACGGCTATCCCATGCTGCTGCAGGCGGCATTTAAGAATTACTTATGGGGCGGCACTCGACTGCGGGACACCTATCATCTGCCCTGCGAAAATCTTGATAAAGTCGCTGAAGCATGGGTGCTCTCCTGTCATA
>CALWVC010000126.1 GCA_944384865.1 uncultured Clostridia bacterium | reverse complement strand
CTTTCTTCATCAACAAGCACATATACATAATAAGTCATGTTGATGTCATATAAGCCCTGATTATAATAATTCTGGAAACACAGCGTCGCTATTTTTGTAAAGTCTGTGACAGAACTCATATCCACCTTCATCGTTGTTGTTTTTCCAACAGAAGACCACGGGCCGTTCTCGGCTGTCAACGTACCGTTCATGTCGTTCCGAACATGGCCGCCGTCTTTTGTCGACAACGCCGAATCTTTATATGCCTTATTAAGCGTAAAATCAATATAAGCAGTATTGCCACCTTTTTGCAACAGTTCCCGGTCAATATCCGCCAGACTAAAGCACAACAGAATTTGCTGCACAGCTGAAGTCGACGAATATTGAACAGTGACACTGCCGTCTTCATTAAAGGTCGCGTTGGATTTGTCCCACTCTTGATACTGTGCCTCCAGCGAGACGTTGTCCGCGGTAAAGTTAATCAAACTTACCTTTTTGGACTCAGCCGACGATACCGCAGCACCGACGACAAACATGCTGGCCAGCATGCAGACAGCCAGCAACATGCTGACAATTTTCTTTGTCATTCTCATGTCCTGAATCTCTCCTTTTTATAACTGATCGTTAACCTGCACCAAAAGTCTCAGCAAGCAGGTGTTGCTTTTATTGTACTCACATAAACCGGCCTTGTCAATTGTTTTCATTTTAAATAACCATTCCAGTTTATGTAGAAAATATGCTTGCCGTTTTATGCAAATTGCACTAATATTTTTACCTGTCTAATAAATTTACATCGTTATAATCTTTTTTATTGTTTTTTAAAATAGTAGTATATTGCTCTATAGCTCATCGGCATGCTCCGCACCGATCCCTTCTGAGATGGCAACGCCGCCCTGTCTTTGATATCTCCCATCCGCTCCGTTGCTTCAACACCTATTTACGCCTGTCACCTGTTTTCAGCCGATTCGCTCCAGTTCTTTTTTCAACCGGTGGATAATCTTTTTCTCCAGTCTGGAGATATAGCTCTGAGAGATGCCCAGCTGCTGCGCTACATCCTTCTGTGTATGCTCGGCATAGCCGTTAAACCCGAACCGCATCTGCATAATCTGCCGCTCTCTGGCGGGCAGCGCGCGTACCAGCTGCGCCACCACGCTGCGCTCGTCCTGCAGCTCCACACCGCGGTTGACCTCGTCGGCGTCGCTCCCCAGTACATCAGACAGCAACAGTTCGTTGCCGTCCCAGTCCACATTCAACGGTTCGTCGATGGATACCTCGCCCTTTTGCTGTCCGGTTTTTCGAAGATACATTAAAATCTCGTTTTCGATACAGCGGGAAGCATAGGTGGCCAGCTTGATATTCTTATCCGGCCGGAACGTATTGACCGCTTTGATCAGCCCGATCGTCCCGATGGAAATCAAATCTTCGATATTCGCGCCCACCGCGTCGAATTTTCGGGATATATATACCACCAGACGAAGATTATGGGTAATCAGTAAATCTTTGGCCTGCCCGTCTCCGGCGGCATACCGGGCAATGGCCGCCTGCTCTTCCTCCTTAGACAGGGGCGGCGGCAGCGTCTGCGGGCCGTTGATATAGTAAAGCCCCTGTGTGATCCCCGCTTTTGCAAACAAACGCCGCAGCCGCAGCCGCAGCCGTTCAAACCAGTTCAAGACCATTCCTCCTATTCCATTTTGGCCAGCACCTGTGCCGGCAGCAGTGCCTGTCGGCCGGCCCCGGCGCTTTTTGGCGATACCGCGACGGTAATATCCTGATATGTATACGTCCGGTTACCGGCGGTCAGCAACATATAATCCGGCCGGAACGCCGGCAGAATCCCATATTCCTTGCCCACCGCATGATACAATACAAACCGAAATCCCGGCACGCCGGTGGTGCGGGGCGCCAGTTGCCCGCCGGAAAACAGCGGGCGGCTTTCCGGCGGCAATAGCGGTTTGATAAACGTATAATCCGCCACCACCACCGGGTCACCGGAATAATGATCCCGCAGACTGTTGCCGCTGTCCAACAGCGCATCGCCGTCCACCCGCCGGCCGTTTAAAACGATGGTCACCTGATAATGGTGACCGCTCATCCGAATCCGGGCGGACAGCCGCTCCAGCAGACGCAACAGCAGATAACACACAATGGTGGAAATTACTAATACCAGCGGTGAAATCTGAAAATAGACCGCGCTGCCCGACACCAGCATACCGGCGGGCCGAAACAGCAGCATCCCGCACAGCAGTATCCCCGCCAATGCAAAGGACAACAGCAAAAAAGCGCTGGCCGCCTTCAAAAAACGCCGGAGACTGCCGAACCCGAAACAAATCAGCGTGATTGCGCCACATAGCAGCAGTTTATAGAAAAACTCGACAACCACTGAAAGCGCCGGAACCACCTGCACAGGCAGCAAAATATAAAACGCGCCCAGCGCCCCTACCGCAGCCGCCGCAAGCAACCGCCACAGCCGCGGCCGGCGGGAAACCGCAAAGCCGGTCAGCCGCAGCAGCAGATAATTGACGAACAGATTTAGAAAAAACAACAGGTCCACATACAAGGTCATATGTATCCTTCTCTCCCGGAAAGGCGGCGTCCGACGCACCGCATTTATTATACCGCCCGTTCTCCGTCGGTTGCTGTCGATTCGAGGGTGTAAAAATATTAATTTTTATTGGCTTTTCAAGAAAGATTAAGCCGGTTTTCATTTTTATTCGCCCTGTTTCCCGCCGTCTCAACCATGCCGGTCAAAACATACGATAAAAAATCGGCGTGTAACGACGATTTTTTGGTTTACAACCAGATGAATTATTGCTACAATAGAATTGGGACCTGGTTTTCCGATGACGCAGGCTCCCGACATACGAGCCGCAGGATCCCGGCGGCAGCTGCGGTGTTATCGGTTATTTTCTTTGTCGCCGGAGAAACGGAGTTTTGATATGAAAGTCCTTTTCGCAACCAGCGAAGCATTCCCGTTTGCTGTTTCCGGCGGATTGGGAGACGTCTCTTATGCGCTGCCCAAGGCGCTGCGCAAACGGCTGTGCGGTATGCGGGTGATATTGCCGCTGTATGCCCAGGTGCCGGACGAGCTGCGGGCCTCGATGAATTTTATCACTTCTATTACCGTGCCGGTATCCTGGCGCAACCAATACTGCGGCATCTTTGAAGCCAAATACGACGGCGTGACTTATATACTTCTGGACAATGAGTTTTATTTTAAACGCGGCGGTATGTATGGAGAATACGACGACGCCGAGCGTTTTGCCTTTTTCGCCCGGGCCGTGCTGGAAGCTATTCCCCATATCGGGTTCACGCCGGACGTCATTCACTGCAACGACTGGCAGACTGCTCTGATTCCGCCCTATTACCGGTTGTTTTACCATACCCGGCCCGGCTATGAACAGCTTAAAACCGTGATGACCATCCATAACATTCAATATCAGGGGCGCTATGGCATGGAAATTCTAGAAGATGTGTTTGGCATTCCGTCCTGGGCCAGTTCCCTGGTAGAATATGATAAAGACGTCAATCTGCTCAAGGGCGGTATTGAAAGCGCCGATGCCGTCACAACGGTCAGCCCCTCCTATGCGGGAGAGATTTTAGACCCATGGTTCTCCTATGGGCTCGACCGGATTTTACAGGAGCGCAGCTATAAACTGCGCGGCATCATCAACGGCATTGACACCGACGAATACAACCCGGCGCAGGATCCGCATATCGCCGCGCCTTATACAGCCGCCGACCTGTCGGGCAAAGCGGTGGACAAAGCGGCGCTGCAAAAAGAGCTCGGGCTGCCTGCGGCGGCGGATATTCCGATCCTGTCGATGGTGACCCGGCTGGCCTCCCACAAGGGGCTGGACCTGGTGCAGTTTATATTCGACCGGCTGCTGGAATGCGACCTGCAATTTATTTTGCTGGGCTCAGGCGAGCAAAAATATGAACGGTTCTTTCATCAGAAAGCCGCGCAGTATCCTGAAAAATTCAAGTTTTACTGCGGGTTCGACACGCCGCTGGCGCACCGCATTTACGCCGGATCGGATCTGTTTTTAATGCCGTCCAAGCAGGAGCCCTGCGGGCTGTCGCAGATGATCGCTCTGCGGTATGGAACCATCCCGGTGGTGCGCAAAACCGGCGGGCTGGGCGATACCGTTACCGACGCCAACGACGACGGCGTCGGATATACCTTTCAGTCTTACAACGCCGACGATATGTTCGGCGCCGTCTGCCGGGGGCTGGGCTGTTACCCGCAAAAGCAATACTGGACGCCGCTGGTACAGCGGGCGATGGCTGCCGATCACAGCTGGGCCGGCCCCGCGCGGGAATATCTGCGGCTGTATCGGGAGCTGACCGGAAAAGAACGGTAAGATGCGCTGCCGGATGCAAAACCGGCAAAGCGCCTGATTGGTTTTTTTCAGACCAAAGGGCAATACAGATTGAAAAACCTTCAAAAAGGCCCGCTTTGGTTTTATCAACCAAAGCGGGCCTTTAAAGGTTTTAAAAGCAGCTTGATAAAGTCGCCTGTACGGTGTGCAGC
>CALWVC010000125.1 GCA_944384865.1 uncultured Clostridia bacterium | reverse complement strand
GTACAACGGAAAATGGATCTTCTGCCGCCATAAACAGCGCGACACCTGGGAGATCCCGGGCGGTCACCGTGAACCGCAGGAGGATATCGCCGCACCGCAGACCGTGAGCTCTATGAAGAAACCGGCGCGATACAGTTTAAATGCAGCCCTGTCTGCGTTTACAGCGTAACGGAATATGCACAGACCACATATGGGATGTTGTTTACCGCCGATATAAAAACACTTGGTCCTTTGCCGCCGGAGACGGAAATCGGCAAGCGCGTGTTTTCTGATACACTGCCGGAATCTCTGACCTACCCGGCAATACAACCCTATTTATTTGAAAAGGTCAAAACCGTTCTTAAAACAGCTTCTCAGTAAAACGCGGTATAGCAGCAAAAATTGTTGCTATACCGCGTTACGCTTTTCCAAATACTATTTCTACGCTTTTCCCGCCAGCTCCAGCAATTGTGCTTCGGTCAACACCGGCACCCCCAGGCTCTGCGCCTTGGTAAGCTTACTGCCCGCCTGTTCCCCGGCTACCACATAGCTGGTCTTTTTGGAAACGCTGGAAGACGCTTTCCCGCCCAGTGATTCGATCAAAGCGGTCGCCTGCTCCCGGGTCATGCCCGGCAGCGTACCGGTCAGCACAAAGGTCAGGCCGCTAAACCGCTGATCCTGGGATTTTTCCGGACTTTTCATCTGCAGTCCCAACGATTCCAGCCGGTCCAACAGCGCGCCGGTCTGCGGCTGATGCAGATAATGATACAGGCTATGCGCCATAATCTCTCCAAATCCGTCGATTGCCTCAAACTGTTGCTGCGCAGCATTTCGGATCTGCTCCATCCCGTCAAAAGCCCCCTGCAGCAGCTTGGCCGCTTTTACACCGATCATCGGAATCCCCAGCCCGAACAACAGCCGGTACAGCTCGTTTTGCTTGGATTTTTCGATCGACTCAATCAGATTTTGCGCAGATTTTTCTCCCATCCGCTCCATCTGAGCGATCTGTTCCGCCCGCAGCGTATACAAATCCGCTACAGAATGCAGCAGTCCCGCATCGGTCAGCTGCTGCACCACCGCTTCACCCAATCCCTCGATATCCATCGCATCCCGGGAAGCAAAGTGGATCAGATTACACAGCAGCTGCGCCGGACAGGCAGGATTGATACACCGCAGCGCAGCCTCCCCTTCTTCGCGGACGGTTGGTGCGCCGCACGACGGGCAGGTATCCGGCATTTGAAACACCCCGCCCCGGTGTTTCGCAACCTTGACGACCTCCGGGATAATCTCGCCCGCCTTGCGCACCACCACTGTATCGCCGATTCCGATCTGTAACCGGTTGATAAAATCTTCATTATGCAGCACTGCTCTGGAAACAGTTGTTCCTGCCAGCGTCACCGGCTCAAATACCGCCGTCGGTGTCAGCACGCCGGTACGCCCGACCCGCACTTCAATATCTAATAATGTGGTTTCTTTTTGCTCCGGCGGATATTTAAACGCCACCGCCCACCTGGGAAATTTGGATGTGCTGCCCAAAACCTCCCGTTTGGCAAAATCGTCGACCTTGATCACTGCGCCGTCGATATCAAAATCCAGCGTTCCGCGCAGCGTTCCGATCCGGCGCACCTCCTCCACCGCCTGTTGGATATTCTCGCATTTCTTATAAAAGGGCAGCGTCTGCAACCCAAGCTGTTTGAGCATATCCAGAGACTGTATATGTGCGGTCAACGTCTCGCCCCGAATCTGCTGTACGTTAAACAAAAAGATATCCAGCTGCCGGGAAGCAGTGACTGCCGGATTTTTCTGGCGCAGCGATCCCGCCGCCGCATTGCGCGGATTCTTCGGCAGCTTGCCGCCCGACTCCTCCTGCTGACGATACAATTTCGCAAAACTGTCGTGCGGCATATATACTTCGCCCCGCACCTCCAGAAACGGTAGCGGCGTTGTTAATGTTTTCGGAATCGAACGAATGGTCATCAAATTCGCGGTAACATCCTCGCCGGTGACGCCGTCGCCCCGGGTAGAACCCCGGATCAGCCGGCCGTTTTCATATTCCAACGACACAGACAGCCCGTCAATTTTGGGCTCTACGGAATAGACGCATGCACCCACAGTTTCCCGTACCCGTTTATCAAAGGCATACAGCTCCTCTTCCGAAAAAACGTCCTGCAAACTTTCCATCGGAACCGTATGTGTCACGCTCGCAAAGGTATTCACCGCGACGCCGCCGACTTTCTGCGTCGGAGAATCCGGCGTCGCCAGTTCGGGATTTTCATGCTCCAGATGCTTCAGCTCCAGCATCAGCATATCATATTCATAATCGTCGATCTGCGGATTATCCTCTACATAATATTGCCGGTTATAGGTCTCGATCAGCCTGCACAATTCCGCATGCCGTTTCCGGTCCGTCATTTTCATATCGTTCGTCCTCTCCTCTGCCGCGCCCGCCGCGCGTGCGCCGAGATTATTCATTCTGACCCGATACAGTCAACCCATCCAGCGTGATCTGCGTATAAGAATCCGGCACATTACCGACAATGATCGTCTCCGCGATCAACACCTGCGAAACCAGCTCACAGTCGGTATTATACCAGGGCAACAATACGGTGATGCCCGTCATCACCTGCAGCATCAGCTGATGCTTGGTCTGATTGATGCCCGCATCGATAAACTGATCCCGAAACGTCGATTCCACCGTCGTCGCCAGATCAAACTGAAAACGCAGCTGCGGCCCGCGGCCTGCAAAGTAATCGCTGCCAAGCAATGTACCGAGCCGAATCTCCACGTTTCCGTTATCACAATCCTTGACATTCTGTATAATCGCCGCTTCTACATCTGCCTTGAAACGATTCAGCTTCAATACATCGCTTTCAATGGTTTTGACGTTATTGGAATCGTCAAACACAACGGTAATAATATTATTATACGTGATTTCTTCTGTCTTTATCAAGTCTGAAACCGTATCATTTATAATCTGGTTGATCTCGATTTTGGCCCGTTCGCAGGCCGCCGACTTTACAAGCGGGCGGATCTTCAGATCCGCTAAAAACGCCAAAAGCAACAAAAGAGCGAGAAACAGCGCAAAAATACACCGTTTTCTGCCCTGATCGCCCCTTCGCCGCATGTTGACCGCCTCCCGTCTTTCTATTCTATGCCGAATAAAAGACGAAGTGCGTGTCTTACAGTTTGCCCTGTGACTGCGCCTTCAGATAGGCGTTGATAAACCCATCCAGATCGCCGTCCATCACTGCGTTGATATTACCGTTTTCAAAACCGGTCCGGTGATCCTTGACCAGCGTATACGGCATAAATACATAAGAGCGGATCTGCGATCCCCAGGCAATCTCCTTCTGCACGCCTTTAATATCTTCAATCTTATCCAGATGCTCCCGCTCCTTAATCTCCACCAGTTTGGACTTGAGCATCCGCATCGCAACCTCTCGGTTCTGATGCTGCGACCGCTCGTTCTGGCAGGCCACCACGATCCCGGTGGGAATATGCGTGATCCGAATGGCGGATTCCGTCTTGTTAACGTGCTGGCCGCCCGCACCGCTGGAACGATACGTATCCACCTTCAATTCATCCGGGCTGATATTGATCTCAATATCGTCATTGATTTCCGGCATCACTTCCAAAGAAGCAAATGAAGTATGCCGCCGGCCAGACGAATCAAACGGCGACACCCGCACCAGCCGGTGCACACCCGTCTCGCTTTTCAGATAACCGTAAGCATTCTTCCCCTCTACCAATACCACAGCGCTTTTCAAACCAGCCTCGTCACCATCCAGAAAATCCAGCGTTTTGGTTTTAAAGCCGTGCCGCTCCGCCCAGCGGGCGTACATCCGAAACAGCATCTGCACCCAGTCCTGCGCCTCAGTGCCGCCTGCGCCGGCATGAAAAGTCAAAATCGCGTTGTTCTGATCATATTCGCCACTGAGCAGCGTTTCCAGCCGCATTGCCTCATATTGCTCTGCAAAATCCTGCAGCCCGTCGGAAACCTCCTGCAGCAGCGACAGATCCTCCGCAGCGTCTGCCATGTCGATCAATTCGCACAAATCGTCATATTTCCGCTTCAGCGCATCATATTTGTTGACAGTATCTTTTAACTGGCTGGTCTGTTTCAACACTTTTTGAGAGTTTTCAAGATCGTCCCAAAAGCCTTCTTTCGCCGCCTGTTGCTCCAGCTCGCCGATCTGACTGCGCAGCTGTTCTAACTCCAGCGTCTCCGCCAATTCCTGCATACCATCCTTATACCCCTGCGCTTTGCCGCGCAGCTCTTCAAATTGTAACATTTCTATTCCTCCGTTACCCGCGTTTTATCGCTGTCAAACACACCCAACCGTCCTGCTGCGCCTGGGTCATGATCTCAAATCCCGCCTGCCGGGCGGCGTCGCGAACCTCCTGTGCGCGGGGCTCAATAATCCCCGACATAATCCACGTTCCGCCGTCCCGAATCAACGCAGCCGCATCTTTGCTGAGCCGAATAATCACGTCTGCGACAATATTTGCAACACAGATATCAAACGCCCTGTCAACCTGTTGAGCCAAATCGCCCTGTACCATCGTATATTCCGGCGGATACAATCCATTCTTCCTACCATTTGCCCGCGCGGTCGTCACAGCCAACGGATCGAGATCTACCCCAGTCACCC
>CALWVC010000124.1 GCA_944384865.1 uncultured Clostridia bacterium | reverse complement strand
AACACGTTGCGCTCTGATACGCTGTTGATGCTGTTGAGCGTATAAACCGCCCCGTCAAACGCCCAGCACAGCTTGTTGTTGCACAGTGCGATGGTTTTGGGCTCAGAACAGCCCACCGACGCATGGCACTGATACACCGGGAAATAGGCCGAATACAGCGATACGTCCAATACCCGGCCGCTGGTCAGATCATCCGCCGTCAGGCTGTTGTTGACGGCTTCGGTGGTATAATACATCGAATGCTCCTTAAAAATCACCAGGATCTGCGCCTGTTTGCCAAATCCCGTGATTTGTTCCTGTGAATCTCCGATATCGATAAACGCGTTTTCCGACACATACAGCGGGATGGCATAATCGCTGTAAAAAATCCGGTTTTTATACACATCGTTGTTCCCGATCAATACCCGCGCGCCGGCATAAATGCCGCTGGACGCACCATAAGAAACCGTCTGGGTACAGGAAAACAGCGCCAGCTTGGCCTGGGTATCCGACCCGGCCAGCGCGGCGGTCACCGTGATATTATTGCTGCCGGTAAACCGGGGCAGCGGCGCAGTCTCCTCACCGGACACCACCTGCAACGTCAGCACATTTTCAGCCAGCGACGCTTTGAAGCGCTTGCCGGTCTGGCCGATGGCCACCGACCCGGTGGTGGCGCTGGCCAGATCCATCTCCAGCTTGGAATAATACGGCGCGCCGTCTAAAATATAATCGGCCTCGATCAGCAGCCATTTCTGGCCGTCAACGGCATATGGAATCTGAAACTGCTCGGATACGCCGTCTGACAACAAACAGGTCTTGGCATAGGGAGTCAGCAGCGAAAAGCCCTCATACTGCACCGCCGGCGAATATTGGGTGGTTTCCGAAACAGGCAGCTCGGTGTATTTGGTGCCTTTGCCGTTTAAAATGACAGTGGGCACATAGATCTCATCCAGCGGATCCAGCTCTGCTGAAAGCTGAACCTGCATCTGACCCGTCTCAGCGTCTGTATGCAACACCACCTGGCGCACCGAATAATCCCGGCCGGTGACGTGCCCGCGGCTGTCTACCACATCCAGCAACAGCAGCAGATACAGCCCGGTGGGGGTGTCGCTGCCGGTCTGGATCGGCTGATATTGCAACATCAGCACATTTTTGGCCCGGGTATTCTCCGGCAGCGACACACCGCCGAAATACCGGGTTTCTCCGTCTTCGTCCTGTATATGCAGCACCGCCACGCCGGTGACGTTCTCGGTCTGCCGGCCCCAGTAGCAAACCGCCCGGCACCGGCGGTTTTCAATATAGATGTCGGCATAGGTCATGCCGTCGGCCTGCTGATAGGAAAACCCATAATGCTCACACCGCTTGACCCGCGGCCTCGATCGCAGCGCGCCGTCATAAAACCAGACGTTTTCACAGTCTGACAGCTGATCGTCATTGATATTGGTCGCGTCGTCTGCAATGTTCAGCCCGCCGCTGAGCTGGTCGATGGCGGCGCCCTGCAGCTGCCGCCTATTCATCATCGGATAACGCATAGCCATACACATCCTTTACTTTGGAAATCCGCGACGCCACCGCCCGCTTCTGGTTATATAAAGACGCCATCACCGCCTGCCGGTTGGCGTCGTCTTCACCCATGGCGATATGCATCGCCACGCCATAGAGCAGACAATCGTTGCAGACCCGCCGCGGCAGCCAGATCACATCGTCAATATCATGCACCGGATGAAAATCATACTGCCCGCGGCGCACAACGGTATATAAATCGGCATATACCGCGTTGACAATGGCCAAAATCCGATTGACGGTCTGGGGCTGATTGCTCAGCCCGGCGCCGCCTGTCTCCCCCAGCAGCGCCATCGCGCCGCTGTATGCTTCTCTTACTGTCATAAGCTTTTCTTCCTCTCATCAAAAACAGCGCGCGGCGTTCCATTTCGACCCGCGCGCCATGTTTTCATCTGTCTGTATACCCACCGGCGGTTATCAGGCGCCCATGGCGTTTTGCAGCATTGCCGCCTGCTCTTCGGCCGGCAGGCTGTTAAACAGCGCCTGTTCCTCCGGCGACAGCTGCGCCAGCAGCGCCTGCACCGCCGTCTGCTCTGTGCCGGTCTCCGGCTGCCCGGGCGCCGAACCCGGTTGCTGCATTGCCGCCTGCGCCGGGTCGGCGGCCTGCGCTTCGACCGCGCCGCCGGAAGTCTCGGTCCCGGCCGCCTGCTGCATCGCCTGCTGTTGCATGGCCGCCTGCTGCATAGCCTGTTGCTGTTCCAGCTCCTGCTGCTTGCTGCTGATCAGCCCGGTCAGATCGGGGATAATCCCCTTGGGCATCCGCTCCAGATACTGCACCGGGTCAATCAGCCCGGCGGCCAGCAGGTTGTCCAGCGTCTGAATCGACTGGGCCTCGCTCCACAGTGTCGACGCGCCCACGTCTACCCGCACCGACAGCACCAGGTCTTTATACCGCTGCCCGTCAAAGGGCAAATACCACACGCCGTTTTCATCCTCCATTTTCAGCGACCGCCGCCCATACAGCATCACCCAGAACTCGGCCCAGATCCGGGCGATATCCTCACAAAACTGATAAAACCGCTGTTTAAAGGGCTGCAACGGCATGGTGGCCGCCTCCCTGACCGCGATAATCGCCGAGGTGTTGTCCGGCCGGATATCGCCAAGGGCCGCGTCGTTTGCCCCCGATTGGGTCAGCGTGTCTGCGATCATTGATGAGATCATCGACTGATAGATGTTCGTAAACTGCGGCGGATTAAAATAGGTCAGCGCCCCCTGCAGATCATCGGCCGCGCCGGTAAATTCCAACACCTGCCCCGGTGCGTTGGTCACCGGATCGGGAATCAGGTTTTTATTCACCGCCATGATCGGCATACCGGTCAGCATGACCGACCAGACGCAGGCGGTCAGCATCCGGTTGATGGCGATCTGGTTGGGCACCAGATAGGTGATCTCGCTCTCACCGTAGATCGAGCCCCGGCGCCGCTCCCAGGGGAACACCGCCAGCGGATACAGCCGCACCATCAGATCCCATACCGGGCGGATCACCGCGCCGCCCGCGACCCGTACCGCCTTGACGGTATAATCGGTGCCGTCGCTGTTATATTCCTTATACAGCTTGGTGATGACCGTCGCCTTTTTGGAATCCTCCGGCTCCTGCATCCCCCGGTCCCCCGACTGATACGAGCAGTCGCGGTCGGGCCTGATCTGCTCGATATCCGCTCTCGGCCGGCCAAACCGCCGGGCCTCGCGCCTGAGCTCTTCCACACTTTTGCGCTGGGCGATCAAAATATAGGGCTGGGCCTGCACATCGTCGCAGTTCGGATCGCCGAACACCACGTTTTCAACGTCTAAAACCTCGCAGGCGATATCTCCCAAAATCGGCTGTGTGCCGGTCTCGTCCGCATACAGCCCGGTTTTGACCTGCGGGTCCCAATAGGTATAGATCAGCCCGGTACCCGACACATAGGCGTTGCGCAGCGCCTGCTCGGTGAGCCGGTCCCATTTGAGCCGCTCGGCGGTCACTGAAAAATAATCCGACAGCGCCGTGGTCAGAAGGCCGGTTTCCTCCCGGTCTACCGGCCCGTCGAAGCCCATCACGCCCATCGACCCCGCCGCGCCCGGCGCGTCCATTGACCCCTGGGCCATCCGCTGCCGCAGCTGCGCCTGCTGCTTTTGCAGCCCCACCGTGTTGGGCACGCCCTCGGCGGTATAGTTGACGCTGACCGGCGCCGCCCCGATGTTGGACATCTTATATTCGCCGATGCGCTTGACGATATTGTGCCTGACCAGCGGCCGGTCGTTGCCGCAGTCGGCGCCATACCACTGATCCCCTACAAAAAACCGTTCGTTGATTTTGGCCTGCTCAAACAGCCCGTGCTTTCCCAGCCCGCTTTTATAGTTTTTCCCTTTTTCATAGGCGTCGAAAATCGCCTCGGGCGTCTGCTTTGCTTGCTTTTCCACCTGATATAGCCTCCGTTTCGTTATAGTTCTATATAAAATGCGCCCTGCCTGCGGCGCATACTGTGTTCCGCTGTTATAGACAGCCCCCGCCGGATTCCCCGGCCGCAGCCTGCCGCTGGATTTGCGCCTGCCTTTGGCGCCCTTTTTTGTCAGTCAACGCTGTGCGGGCCTGTCATGCTCCGCACTTGCCGTGTCCGCCCCGCCATGCGCCGCGCCCATGCGCGTGTCGTCTGTCTTGCCCTTTTGATTTGTTTACATGCCCGACCTCCGCCTGTCTGGCCGCTTTTGATCTGCCGCCCGCGCCCGGTGCGCCGCCGCTGTGCACTGTCTCTACCGCGCCCGCATGCCTGCTATCTGTCTGCCCGCCCCCGGCGGGCCGCTCTCCAGGCAGCCCGCCGGATCCCGCCGGAACGCTGCGGCCCCGGTGCGCCAAACGCGCCCGGCCCAGCCGCAGCTTCCCGCATTGCAGCCTTAAGACTTGGTATAACCGAAGATGGTGCCCTTGGCGCTGTTTTTGACAAAGCAGTCATAATACAGCCGGTAATCGAATTTATAGGCGTCCATCGTCTGGTTCTCGTCCGGCTCGAACACCCGGACCTTCTCGGTCTTTTTCACCAGCGACGCCGCTTTCTTCGGCACAACCAGCATCTCGATATCCTTGGCGCCGGAGGCCGCCGTAAATCCGTCGTTGCCGAAAGTATACGCCGTCTTCATCCGCAGATCCGGCACCGGGATGATGGCGCACTCGTTGTATTTGCGCACCTTG
>CALWVC010000123.1 GCA_944384865.1 uncultured Clostridia bacterium | reverse complement strand
AATAGATGTCAGGATTGATGTGTTTGTTTATATATGCGTAAAAAGGCACTAAATTTGCGACGTTTCATTGAAATGGACATAATTTGCTTTATAAAAGAGCGGTCACGGCGGCGGGACCAGATGGGTTTTGCAGATGTACGTGGTATGTTGTATATTGTTTCAATACAATCGATTATTGGTTATTTTCGCAATTTTTATCAATCCTGTGGCTGGCAAAGAGGGTATAATGTACCTGGAGGTGGTAGATATCGATTATAGCGAACACATTCAAAAGGCGCTGGATTATATTGAGGAACACCTGAAAAGCGATATTGATAATAAAAAGCTGGCGCAAATCGCGGGATATTCTCAATATCATTTTCTGCGGGTGTTTCACAACGCTGTTCATCTTACGCCGGCGGATTATATTCGCAAACGACGAATTTCAGAAATTGTGCGGCATATGGAAACGGGAAAACGACCGATACCGGTTTGGGCTGGTGATCCATACGAAATCTGACCGGATTCTGCGGGATCTGGATTTGCTGGAAAGTATCCATCGGAAGTCCAAATGCGTGGTACAGTTTACGCTGACCACCTGGGATCCGGCGCTGTGCAGGACGGTTGAGCCGAATGTCTGCGATACGCAGGCACGGCTTGGGGCGTTGCAGACGCTGCATGCGCGGGGCATCCCCACCGTGGTATGGCTGTCGCCGGTTTTACCGTTTATCAATGACACGGCGGAAAATATCAGTCAAATTGTTGCTGCCTGTGCGCAGGCCGGGGTATACGGCGTCGTCTGCTTTGGAATGGGGGTAACGTTGCGCGCCGGAGACCGGGAATATTTTTATAAAGCGCTGGACCGGCATTTTCCCGGCCTGAAACAGCGGTATATCCGGACCTATGGCCTGCGGTATGAGCTGCTCAGCCCTCATAATGATGCGCTGATGCAGCTGTTTTATAAGCAGTGCCGTGCCAGCGGCATCGTTTGCGATCATAACGAAGTGTTTGCCTTTTTGAACAACTATACGGACCGGCAGGAGCAGGCGCAGATCAAATTTTTTTGATCACGGCAGTAAGACGGCGCGGCGGGCAGCACCATTGTTGTCCGCCGCGTCTGTGCTTTATGTGGCAATATGATATCATAACCGCAAAGGGGTTATGATCCGCTGCGCGGGGCATTATATGCACAGTTGCGCCGCCAAAGGGCAACCGCAAATCTGTGCGGTGTTATATCATACCGTTATAAACGATCGGATACGCCAACATCTCTGTTTCCACACGGACATTTTAACACAGGCCATATACTGCCGTCATGTCAAAAAGATATATGGTTTGATATGCTGAACGACGAGGAGGGTGGCCTATGCGGCTCCGACAGATCACCACGGACCGAAAACAGTTTTTACCGCTTTTGCTGCTGGGAGACGAACAGCAAAGTATGCTCGACCGCTATCTGCCGCAAAGCGACCTATTCGCCGGTTATGATGATGACTTAAAGGGCGTCTGTGCCGTTTTGAAGCTAAGCGATGGTATATATGAACTGAAAAATATCGCGATTTGCCCGAATGCCCGACGAAAAGGATACGGCCGGGCGATGATCGAGGCGCTGTTTGACCACTATCGTCCTGACGGCAGAACGATGCTGGCGGGTACCGGCGATAGTCCGCTGACGGTGCCGTTTTATCAGAGCTGTGGCTTTGTCTATTCCCACCGGATCCCGAAGTTTTTCATTGAGCATTACGACCATCCGATCATAGAAGCGGGCAGGCGATTGACCGATATGTTATACTTCAAACGGGATTTTAAAAATAGCCGGAACAGGTTTTGTCTGCAGAAAAAATGCTGACGAAAACCCACTGCAGGAATATTTGTTCCCGCAGTGGGTTTTCACACTGTATGTTTCTCATATTGGGTAAAGCGTCTTATGCCTCTTTATGGAAAAACTCGGTATAAATCGCGCGCACCGCATCATCAAACGAAGCTTCGTCCACCCCGATGATGATATTCAGTTCGCTGGAACCCTGATCAATCATCCGCAGGTTGATATTCTGACGCGCTACCGCTGCAAATACCCGCGCGGCAGTGCCCGCTGCACGAATCATACCACGGCCAACAACGGCGATCAGCCCCAGATGGTTATCAACGCTGACGTGATCTGCCTCCACCGCTTTGGTAATGGTATCGATCACCTGCTGTTCCCGGCCCTGTACATAGGCGCTATCCACAACAATCGACATCGTATCAATACCGGAGGGGAGATGTTCAAACGGAATATCCAGTTCCTCCAGCGCCGTCAGCAGCCGGCGGACAAACCCGCTGCCGCTGTTCATCATCGCCTTCTCGATGGAAATAATCGAAAAACCTTTTTTGCCGGCAATGCCGGTGACATGGTGGGCGGCTTTCTGTTCCGGCGTTTTCCGAACAATCATCGTACCCGGATCAGCCGGATCATTGGTATTGCGGATATTGATCGGAATGCCCGCCTGGTGTACCGGAAAAATTGCATCCTCATGTAATACGGTCGCGCCCATATAAGAAAGCTCCCGCAATTCTTTATAGGTAATGGTCTCAATCCGGCTGGGATTTCGGACGATGCGGGGATCCGCTACCAGAAAACCGTTGACGTCCGTCCAGTTTTCATACAAATCGGCGTTTACACCCCGGGCCACCAGCGAACCGGTAATATCCGATCCTCCTCTGGAAAAGGTTTTGATCGTATCATTTGGCATTTTTCCGTAAAAGCCGGGAATAACGCCGCAAAAATGGTGAGACAGGTGTTCCGCCGTTTTTTCAATGGTAAAATCAGAGTTAAAGCTGCCGTTTTCATTAAACCGCACGCACTTTGCCGCGTCGACAAAATCATAACCTAAATAATACGCCAGGATCATACCGTTGAGATATTCACCACGGGATGCGGCATAATCCCGCCCTGCCGCATTTTCAAAAGCCAGACGGATCTTTTGATATTCCGGCGTCAGATCCAGATCCAGGCCCAGACCGTCGATAATCGAGTCGAACCGGTCGGTGATCTTTTGAAAATCTTCGGCAAAATCTTCACCCTCGCTGGCCTTGGCATAACAGTCATACAGCATATCGGTCACCTTGGTATCACCGTCGAACCGTTTGCCCGGCGCGCTGGGTATTACATACCGCCGGTCAGGATTGGATTTTACAATATCATAAACTTTTTTAAAATGTTCGGCGTCCGCTAAGGAACTGCCGCCGAATTTTGCAATAATCAGCGCCATAAAAAAACAATACTCTCCTTATTATCAGATGTCAGACAATATACGAATTTTGGACGTAACTGAGCCCAGCGAAGAGATCACCGTCAGCTTTTGGTCGATCTGTGCCTCCGGCATGGCGCCGGTGGCAAACGCAAACATATCCTCGGGCGCGTTCGGGCGGGACAGCGTCTGCGCCTCGCCGAACTGCTGTTTGACCGCTTCCTGCAGCGCCGGCCGGTTCTGGGTCTGCATACAAACATACATCGAAACCGTATCTGTCTTGTAATCAACCACATAATCCGGATCGTGACAATCCTCCCAGCTGATCAGCTTGCGCGTTCCAATGTGCTTGACACAGTCGATCACGTCGGCAACCACCGCGCTGGCGGTTGGCAGCTTGCCCGCACCCTTGCCATAAAACACTACGTCGCCGATCGCGTCGCCCCGAACCAAAACCGCGTTAAACACATCGTCTACCGTCGCAAGCTGACTGTCGTGGCTGATAAACGCCGGATATACCGTGGCCGTAATACGGCCGCCGTCCAGCTTCCGCACCCGGCCGATCAGTTTGATCACGCAGTCCATATCCGCAGCATACGCAACATCGTCTAAAGAAATTTTGGTAATACCTTCGGTATATACGCTGTCTGGATATACATGCTTGCCAAAGGCCAGCGACGCCAGAATGCAAACCTTGCGGCAGGCGTCGGCCCCTTCAATGTCCGCAGAAGGATCCCGCTCGGCATAACCCAATTGCTGCGCCTGCTGCAGCGCGTCCGCAAAAGAAACCTGTTCTTTAATCATCTTGGTCAGAATATAATTGGTTGTACCGTTTAAAATGCCGTCGATTTCCATGATCTCGTTGGCTGCCAGACACTGAGACAACGGCCGCAAAATCGGGATTCCGCCGCCGACGCTGGCCTCAAACAGAAAGTTTACATTGTTTTCCGCCGCGGTTTTCAACAGCTCGGCACCTTTGGTCGCCACCAGTTCCTTATTGGAGGTCGCAACGCTTTTGCCCCGCTGTAAACACTGTTGCACAAACTCAAAGGCGGGATGCACGCCGCCCATAACCTCCACAACGACCCGAATATCATCGTCTTGTAAAACATCCTCAAAATTTTTGGTGAATTTTTCGGCATATGGGCTGCCGGGAAACTCTCGCAAATCCAAAATCCGCTTAATCTCCATCTCGCACCCGGCCCGGCGCTGGATGCTCTCGCGGTTTTTATAAAACACCTCCACCACACCGGATCCGACCACGCCGTATCCCATTACTGCAATCTGAACCATCTGTTTTTCCTCCAATATTCCAGTATATACGCACATTTAATCACCCGATACCTGTTCAATCGAAACCAGGCCCTCTAACTGCCGCAGCTGTTTTAACAGTTCGGTTACCGGGATCTGCAACCGCCCGGTGCGAAAAGACACCGAAACCTGTGCCCGGCCGCCGATCGGAATATTCTGATTGACCGTCAGAATATTCGCACCGTTTTGATACAACACCGACATAAAATGTGACAGAATGCCCGCCCG
>CALWVC010000122.1 GCA_944384865.1 uncultured Clostridia bacterium | reverse complement strand
TCGCAAAATCCTGCAAAGGCCGGATAAACCTCCGACAGCGCCTGATTTTCAAAGCTTTTAGAGCTGACCGCCACCACCTCGGCGTTTGGGTGCCCATATAACAGTCGCACCAGCTCAGCGCCGGCGTAACCGGTCGCCCCCACAATTGCAACTCTAATTTTAATATCCGAGGTCATCATGACCCTTCCTTTCTCACACATCGACCCTCAGGCCTGAAAAACACAACCGGCAGACCGCTCTGCTGAAAAACTGTCTGGCCCTTGTGTATACATCCACAGACTTAAAACTGTTTACACACCTGCTTTAGCGCTGTGCGCGCCGCTTCAATCTCCTGCTGCACACAGGCCGGCGCAGGACCGCCCTTCACCGTGCGCCGCTGTACACAACGGTCTAATGAAATTGCGTCGTATACATCCTCGCTGAACAGTTCACAAACCGATTGATAATCTGAAAGCGGCAGTGTTTCCAGCGTTTGGCCATCGTCTATACACCGTGCCACCAACGTTCCCACCGCCTTATAGGCGTCCCGAAACGGCAGGCCCTTGCCCACCAGATAATCGGCGCAGTCGGTGGCGTTGATAAAGCCCTTTGCCGCCGCAGCCCGCATATTGTCTTTTAAAACGGTCATCGTATCCAGCATCGCGGCAAATGTATCTGTACAGATCAAAACCGTGTCCACCGCGTCAAACACCGGCTGCTTATCCTCCTGCATATCTTTGTTATAAGCCAGCGGCAGGCCTTTCATCACCGTCAGCAGCGTCAGCAGCGCTCCAAACACCCGGCCGGATTTCCCCCGCACCAGTTCGGCGATATCCGGGTTCTTTTTCTGCGGCATGATACTGGATCCGGTTGCAAAACCGTCGTCCAGCTCGATAAATTTAAACTCCCACGAGCACCAGAGAATCACCTCTTCGGCGAACCGCGACAGATGCACCATCACCAGCGACAGACAACTCAGCAGCTCGATAACAAAATCCCGGTCGGAAACCCCGTCGAGACTGTTACAGCACACGCCGCAAAGCCCCAACTCGGTGGCCACCGATGCCCGGTCCAGCGGATAGGTAGTCCCCGCCAATGCCCCGGCGCCCAGCGGAGAGATCGCCATACGCTTTTTGCAGTCGGCCAGCCGGTCTAAATCCCGCAGCAGCATCTGCACATATGCCATCAGGTGATGCCCAAAGGTAATCGGCTGCGCCCGCTGCAGATGGGTATACCCCGGCATTACCGTTTCGGTATGCTGCGCCGCCTGCCGCAACAGCACCGCAATCAGCCCGCGCAGCGACTGTACAACAGCGCCGCATTGCTCCAGCAGATATAATCTTAAATCCAGCGCAACCTGATCGTTCCGGCTTCGAGCAGTATGCAGCCGTTTACCTGCATCGCCGATCCGGGCGGTCAATTCTCCTTCAATAAACGTATGAATATCCTCCGCCTGCATATCGATTTGAAGCGCGCCGGTTTCGATATCTGCTAAAATACCCTGCAACCCGGTAATGATTTTCTCACTCTCTGACGGATCGATGATGTTCTGTCTGCCCAGCATTGCCGCATGCGCAATCGACCCCATAATATCCTGTTTCACCATCCGACAGTCAAAGGAAATTGACGAGTTGAAATCGTTGGTCTTTTGATCAACATCGTGTTTAAACCGCCCTGCCCACAGCTTCATAGTGTCTGTTCCTTTCATAGGAGATCTGCTGAAAATTTGCCTTCAAAAGCCGCCGGGCCGCGCTTTTCATAAAACGCAGCCGGCAGCAGATCATTCTTTCCTTTATTTTTGCATTCTCTTCTGATCCAATTGCGCCTTCACCTTAATCGGCAGACCAAACAAATTGATAAATCCGGCTGAATCTTTCTGATCATAAACCTCGTCTTCATCAAAGGTTGCAACTTCCGGATCATATAATGAATAGGGCGAAGTGGTACCCGCGTTAATGATATTGCCCTTATACAGCTTCAGCTTTACGTCGCCGGTTACCGTTTGCTGGGTAACGTCAACAAACGCATCCAGCGCTTCCCGCAACGGCGTAAACCATTGGCCGTAATAAACCAGCTCTGCATATTTTTTAGAAATCAGCTCTTTATAATGCTGGGTGTCCCGATCCAGACACAACGTCTCCAAAACCTGATGCGCCCGATATAAGATGGTTCCGCCAGGCGTCTCATACACGCCTCTGGATTTCATACCTACCAACCGGTTTTCCACCAGGTCGGCGAGTCCAATCCCGTTTTCACCGCCCAGTTTGTTCAGCGTTTTGATGATCGAAACGCCGTCCATCTTGTTACCGTCGATAGCTACAGGAATACCCTTCTCGAAAGAAATGGTCACGTAAGTGGGCTGATCCGGCGCCTGCTCCGGCGACACGCCCATCTCCAGAAAGCCGGGCTTGTTATACTGCGGCTCGTTGGCGGGATCCTCCAGATCCAACCCTTCGTGCGAGAGGTGCCACAGGTTTTTATCTTTGGAATAATTGGTCTCCCGGTTGATTTTCAGAGGGATATGATGCGCCTCAGCATATTCGATTTCCTCTTCTCGAGATTTCAGGTTCCAGATCCGCCAGGGCGCGATGATCTCCATATCCGGCGCAAAAGCCTTAATCGTCAGCTCAAATCTGACCTGATCGTTGCCTTTACCGGTGCAGCCATGGCAGATGGCGTCTGCCCCCTCCGCTTTGGCAATCTCCACAATCCGTTTTGCAATCACCGGCCGGGCAAATGAAGTGCCCAACAGATAATCGCCTTCATAGACCGCGCCCGCCTTCAAGGTCGGGAAAATGTAATCTTCTACAAACGACTTGGTTAAATCCTCAACATACAGCTTAGATGCACCGGTTTTCAGCGCCTTTTCCTCCAGGCCGTCCAGCTCGGTGCCCTGCCCGACGTCGCCGGATACCGCGATAACCTCACAGTTGTTATAGTTTTCTTTCAGCCAAGGAATAATGATTGAGGTATCCAGGCCGCCTGAATAAGCCAATACCACTTTTTTAATCTCTTTTTTTGCCATAACCATCTGATCCTTTCATCATGTTTCAATGTCTCTATTGATGTAATACGTTTATTATACACATGATTTCAAAAAAATCAAGCCTTTTTTGAAAATTTATGCATATTAAATGAATAAATATTCTGTCAAAAGCAATAAATATACATCTTGCGTTACAGCATACCATATTTTTGTTTCTGATGCAAGCCCGATCGCGCCGACCACAGGCGTTGTGGGAAAATATCGAAAAAAAATTAGACTTTTTGGGCTATTTTAAATTTTTCTGCTTGACATTTATAAAAAAACGGGTATAATATTTTTGTTGTCAATTTTGCGGAATTGTGTAAGGGTAGCACGACAGACTCTGACTCTGTTTGTGAGGGTTCGAATCCTTCTTCCGCAGCCATGCCGGAGCAAAGCCAGCTTTGCTCCGGCTTATTTTTTTGTCTTCGGCAGAAAAATAAACCGTCCGCCCACTTTCTTGCTCCTCCTTCTCCGCAAAAGGTCACGCCGCACTGCACATGCTCGCTTGCAAGCGTGCCCGCGACGGCTCCGCTCGCTACCAACTTTTTGCGGGTTCGAGTCCTGCTGATAATTTGTCCGTAGCATCTTTTTCGTTACCTCTTTACAAAACAATCTGCAAGGTTCGTAGATGCTATGAACCTTGCAGATTGTTTTTAGTAACACAGTGGATATTCGCGCCGTTCCTGTCCTCGTCCTTGGCTCACAGTACAAGCCGGAGTTGACGGACGGTTTCTGATATTTGAAAAAATATTCGCTATAATATTTCTGCCTTAAGATGATATCTTTTGCCTCAGATAATAGATAGACCAACCGTATACCCGCTTCTGTTTTTTGATTTGCGAATATATAACACCGTTTGTCTCATCACAGTCTTCCCACTTTAAGTTACACAACGCACTCATGCGCAACCCGATACGCAATAAAAATACAATTAAATGTCCCAATCGATCAGACGCACACGCATTCTCCAATCGTTCTTGCTCCACGTGCGTTAAGGGCAACACTTTCTTGATTGGCGCCTGCGGTAAGATCATTGCAAGGGTTATAGGGAATCATTTTCTGTTGTTTCGCAACTACATATATGCTTGTCTTAGTGGGTTTCTTACTTTTTTCATGATGCTTTTGCTATATGGTTTGCCTGACGTCTGCTGCAGACTATTCAGGAACCGCTGCAACAGGCGTTCATTTATATTTAATAAAGAATCCGTCGCATGTTCCCACCGATCAATGATGTTGATAATGCCAATATACATCTGAACCGTACCCGATTTTATGCTTTGGCGTTTGTAAGTGTCGAGCCACTCCCAAAGCCACTTGATCAATATATATTGCGGCTCCGTTGAAACGCCCCTTTTATGGCTTTATTTTTTCATAATATTATAATTATTTGGCCATATATGTTTATAATCAACAACATTTTATCTTGTTTCTTCGTATTTGTATTTGTAATCTTATCAAAACATATAAAAAACAATCTTAAACAAGATTATCTGTATCCGCCGGCGCGTCGAAGACATAATTGATGCCGGCAGAGGACTTTTTAACGTCGATTTTTATAGTAAAAGGCCAATTTACAGAGCATATGGCCGCCTGATACCGGATCACCTGACCTATAGTTCCCGGCAGATTGCCGAAATGTCGATATTTGCAAGAAAGTGCTATATACAGCAGCGATTTATCAACAAACTTCCCCTAAAATGGAGTTAGAAAATTTCAGTTGAGGTGAAGTTTATGCGTATATCTTCTATGCTGCTGATCGGC
>CALWVC010000121.1 GCA_944384865.1 uncultured Clostridia bacterium | reverse complement strand
TGTAACGTACACCAAAGAAGAATTTATCCAACTTGCCGCTGAACTGCCCGTGACGCTGGACGCTGACGTCTCTTTTATCAGCACCCCCGAATGCACCGACTCCGGAACCGTGCAAAGCTATCAACTGGGCGGACAAAGCTTCACCGGCCAACAGATGCGAAAAGCCTTCGGACTGCGTTCCGCAAATTTTGATTTGAGCGAAAAAGACGGCAACCTGGTTTTCACCGTCCGCGGTTATGGACACGGCGTGGGCATGAGTCAATACGGCGCAAATTACATGGCCCAGCAAGGCAGCGATTTTAAAGAAATACTGCAATGGTATTACACCGGCTGCACCGTCGAATAAAGCAAACAGCTTTTCCATTCATCTGCCTGACGCCGCAGCAAACGCACGATTGCTGTTGCCCCGCCGAACGTGCCGGCCTGGTTACATGATCCCCCGATGGGCAATATGGCAAAACTACCCGCCTTTGTCTCTCCGCTTTATGTCCTGATGCAAAATACGGCAATCCATAAAAATCGATAAAATGCATAAATTTTTTTGGCATCTTTATGCACTTTGCCTATTGTAAAAATCGTGCCGTTGTAATATTATAATAACCGTCCAAGATATTGTTTGATATTTAACAAACAAATATAAACAATTTGTTAAATCTTTTTAAATTCAATGTTATTGGAGGATTTCGTATGGCACGTTTTACTTTACCGAGAGACTTATACCATGGAAAGGGCGCGCTTGCCGAGTTAAAAAACTTAGACGGCAAAAAAGCGATCATCGTCGTAGGCGGCGGCTCCATGAAGCGCTTCGGATTTTTAGACAAGGCGGTGGGCTATCTGAAAGAGGGCGGTATGGAAGTGCAGCTCTTTGAAAATGTCGAGCCGGATCCCAGCGTAGATACGGTTCTGCGCGGCGCAAAGGCCATGCAGGATTTTCAGCCTGATTGGATCGTGGCAATGGGCGGCGGTTCTCCAATTGATGCAGCAAAGGCCATGTGGGTATTTTACGAATATCCTGAAACTGATTTTGAACAGCTGATTACGCCGTTCTCCTTCCCCACCCTTCGCACCAAAGCGAAGTTCTGCGCAATTCCTTCCACCTCCGGCACTGCTACCGAAGTAACCGCGTTCAGCGTCATCACCGACTATAACAAGGGTATCAAATATCCGCTTGCCGATTTCAATATTACACCGGATGTTGCTATTGTCGATCCCGAGCTGGCCGAAACCATGCCCAAAAAGCTGACCGCACACACCGGGATGGACGCAATGACCCATGCCATTGAAGCGTATGTTTCCACGCTGCACTGCAACTACACCGATCCGCTGGCGCTGCACGCCATTAAAATGATTCATAATCTGCTGAAAAAATCCTATGACGGCGATATGGACGCGCGCGATCATATGCACGATGCGCAGTGTCTGGCCGGCATGGCGTTCTCCAACGCGCTGTTGGGCATCGTTCATTCGATGGCGCATAAAACCGGCGCGGCATATACCGGCGGCCACATTGTGCACGGTTGTGCCAACGCCATGTATCTGCCCCGCGTGATCCAGTATAACGCCAAGGTTCCAAAAGCCGCACAGCGGTATGCTGAAATTGCAAGATTTATCGGCCTGAAGGGTGAAACGACCGAAGAACTGGTGGCGGCACTGGTTGCCGAACTGAAAGCCATGAACAAGGCTTTGGATATTCCGGACGGCATCAAGTGGTATGAAGGCGGCATCATTGATGAAAAAGAATTTATGGAGAAGCTGCCGAAAGTTGCTGAATTGGCTATCGGCGACGCCTGCACGGGCTCCAACCCCCGTCAGCCCAGCCAGGAGGATATGGAGAAGCTGCTGAAAGCCTGTTACTATGGCGAAGATGTTGATTTTTAAAATCGCATCATTTGTAATTTAAAAAATAAAAACAGATCTGAAAACACACAGATGAACGATGCATCTGTGTGTTTTTTTGTATATTCTTCGTCCTGCGGGCAAAAATAATACCGGCGTTTTTGACGCCAAGCATTTTTTAAAGGAGAGAATAAAGATGAACGAATGCAAAGCGAATCATTGCATCGAGTGCGAAGTCGTTTCCTGCAAAAACCACTGTGGATCAGAAAACTACTGCGCGCTGGACAAGATCAAGGTCGGCACGCATGAATGTAATCCGACGATGGATCAATGTACCGACTGCCTGTCCTTTGAACTCAAATAAGTTTCTCCGACCCCACAAACGGGCTGAAAGACTGTGGTCTTTCAGCCCGTTTGTCCTTTCTGCCCGTTTTTTCGCATGGCGTTTTCTCCCATCGCATACATATAAACAGGGTGATGACATGCTGCAATGGTTCAACGAACAACTCTGGGGATTTCCGCTGCTGACGCTGCTGCTGACCGCCGGTGCTTATCTGACTTTGAAAACACATTTTTTTCAATTTACACATTTTTTCAGCATGCTGCGTGAAACGCTTGGTTCCCTGTTCCGACGCGATCAGCCAAAAACCGGCGTCTCGCCCTTTGCCGCCATGTCCGCCGCCTTATCCGGAACCATGGGCACCGGCAACATTGCCGGCGTCGGCACCGCCATCGCGCTGGGCGGCGCCGGCGCGCTGTTCTGGATGTGGATATCCGCTTTTTTATGTATGCTGATCAAATTCGCAGAAGTGGCGCTGGCTGTCCAGTACCGGGAACAAGACGAAAACGGTGAATACCGGGGCGGGCCGATGTACGTCATCCGGCATGCGCTTCCACGTTTGCGCCCCTTTGCCATACTATTCTGCATCTGTACCATTTGCGCCTCTTTCGGCATCGGCAACGCCGCCCAGGCGCAGGCTATGGCCCAGGGGCTGCAGACCGCTGTGCATATCCCGCCGCTGCTCACCGGATTGGTCGCTGCCGGTTTGTGCGCCGCCGTGATCTTCGGATCCGCCAGACGGATCACCGCCTGCACAGCAAAGCTGGTGCCGTTTATGACGCTGTTTTACTTTGCAGGCGCCGCCATACTGCTGTTCATCAACCGGCAACAGCTCTGGCCGGCAATCTGCGAAATATTTTCACAGGCTTTCAGTTTTCCGGCGGTATCCGGCGGCGCGGCGGGCTTTACGATCAGCCGTTGCATCCGATATGGCGTCTCCAGAGGCGTTTTCACCAACGAAGCGGGTATGGGCAGCGCGCCGATCGTACATGCCAGCGCCGAAAGCACCCCAAAAAAGCAGGGATACTGGGGCATGCTTGAGGTTTTTCTGGATACCATCGTCATGTGTACGCTCACCGGCCTTACAATCTTGTCCTCCGGTGTACATAACGGCTGCAATACCGACCCGCTCAATTATACGCTTGCCGCCTTTTCCGCGGGTTTCGGCCCGGCAGGCGCTGTGTTCATTGCGGTCAGCATCGCGCTGTTCGCTTTTGGCGCGATGATCGGCTGGAGTTTTTACGGCGCAAGCTGCTGTCGTTTTTTATTTCGACGAAAAGCCGCAGTTTTGCTATATCGGCTGCTGTTCTGCGGCTGTATTCTGCTGGGCGCTGCGGGCCCCGCAGCCGCGATCTTTGAGCTGTCTGATATCCTCAACGGCCTGATGGCCATTCCCAACCTGCTGACCCTGCTGTTGCTGGGAAAACAGGTGCGGGCGATCTGTCGGGATCATACGCCCTGACAGCATTATAGCAGGTGCAGATAGAACCGCTTTCACATTTGACCCGCTGATGAAGCCGTCTGTTTTCACATCTGCTTTACGTCCACAGCGTTTTCGACGCCAACCGCCGGAACGAATCGTGATCACTGTCGCTGATCTGGCGGAACGTCCGATTCTCCTGTGCCGCCCGAGCCGATACCGGCGTGCCAAAACAAGCGCCGCCGGAAACATGGCAAGCCTGATCGCCGGTCGCCCGATAATACCGTGCGATCACATCCCCCGGCAGCAACGCCGCCAAATGTCTGATATGCAGCGGGCCGTCGGTATACGGTCATGCCCTGCCGATTAACATGTTATTCATTGATCCAACCATCCTTTTTATAAAATATAAAAATAACATAATACCAAAACAGTTCTTTTTGGCACATCCGAAAGCTACCGGCTCCCCGTTTATAAATCCAACGCTTCAAGAGAAATATTGCTTTCACGGTAAAATTAAAACGCCTGTCTCGCCGAAATCTGCATTGCAGATTCCAACAGGACAAGCGCTTATTACTCGTCATGTTACCACCCGAATTTACGCTGTTTTCACAAACGGCGCCTCAGCAGATACCGGACACAAATGCCGATACCCTGCCTCTGTAACGGGCGAACCCGGCGCAGCCTGTGCGGATTACCGCAGTCGGTGCGCAGCTCCGGGACCATGTTCAGCGGGGTTTGCCGACCTGTTCTCACCAGCCGGATTCTCTGTACGCCGCCCGCTTACGCTTTCCCTTCAAAGCCTTTCGTTCTATACATATTTCGTTTACAGCCATAAAACCATCTTTACTACCGCCGGCAGCTTGGTCATAGCGCCCTGTAGCAGCCGATGTTCATACGATCTTCGCCGACAGGCCAGACTATTCCTCCAGCTCGAACCCAAACACCCGGTATGTATCGCAGCCATGTGTTGCTTTAGGCACCAGCCGGACACACCGCACCGTTTCATCTACCGGAATCCATACAAAGCGCTGCCGGTTATTCCGAAATTCCAACACCCGCTTTTCGTCCAAAATCAGGTCAAAATCCCGGATCAGCGTTTCCGGCAGCCGATATTTAGTCTGTTTAAGCGGATAATTGCAGGGCATGTTTTTATAATCCCGGTTCAAATCGCTGTCGAATACCAGACGGATCC
>CALWVC010000120.1 GCA_944384865.1 uncultured Clostridia bacterium | reverse complement strand
GTTTTTTTTGGATATTATGTGATTATCAAATCGCTGTTGGAGCGGCTGCGGTCCAAACCGCTGCAATGGGCGCTGAAGTTTGTGGTGTTTAATCTGGCCTTTGCCGTTTATTATCTTGCCGTGACTTATGTGTTCGGCCTGGATATCGAAGGGTTCGGCGATTTTGGAAAATATACGCTACTGCTGTTCTTTGTTCTGTGCAACGTTGTGTTTTTTATATATGATCTGGCCGTAACCCGGGTGGTTTCGATGTATATGTCGATGCTGCATGGTAAAATGAAAAAGTTTTTTGGAGAATAAATCAGGCCTTTACGATAACGCCTGCGGGTGAAAGGTGGATGGTCTATATGAAAAAAGCGATTGCTTGTCTGCTGTCTGTCTGTCTGCTGTTTGGCTGGACAGGTACGGTTTGGGCCGCGCAGGAGATTACGATTACCATTTCCGTTTACGAGCGGGTAAACGGAAGTTATTTATATGGCCCGGCGTCTATGACGCTGGAAGAAGGCGCCACGGCGTTGGACGCGCTGCTTGAAACCGGGTTGTCCATCGTGATGGGCGATAGAGGTTATGTGAAAGAGGTTGAAGGCTATGCTGAAAGGGCGTACGGCAATAACAGCGGATGGGTTTATTATGTAAACGGCGGCTTTCTGAGTACCAGCGCCGGTAATTACGATATGGAAAACGGTGAAACATTGGAATGGATTTATGTCATCGACGATCAGGGGGTCACAGCCGCGCCTACGGCGGCGCCGACGAACGCTGCACCGGTGACGCAGGCGCCGCAGACGGTGCTTCCTACCGAGGTGACCCGGGCGCCGCAGTCTCAGTCGGAAACTGTATCACAGGCGCAGACACAGACACAGCCGGAGACACAGACCGGGCAGCAACTTTTGGTTACCGAGGAGCCGACCACCCGCAGTCAGTCGGAAATCGTCAGCCGGGCGCTGGATTATCTGAAGGATAACAGCGGGAATTTTACGGTTTTGACGCTGTCACTGTATTCCCAGGCGATACCGAGGACATTGAAAAATAATCTGCTGGATCAGGCGCGGCAGTCCAACCTGCCTGCAACCGATATCCAGCGGCTGATTATTAATTTAGATGCCTGCGGCGTAGATTTTACCGATATCGACGGGGTGAATTTGCAGGAGCAGTGCTTTAATCATACCAAGCTGCTGTCCGGCGGGATCAATGGGGTTGTTTTTGCGTTGCTGGCGCTGGAGCATTGCACGTTGGACGGAACCGAGAATTACAATGCCGATTCGCTGGTCAGCCTGCTGCTGCAAAATCAGAAGGACGACGGCAGCTTTGCGCTGAATTTTGATATGGATTCAGATGTGGATATTACCGCAATGGCCGTGAGCGCGCTATCCAAATATACCGGCAGAGCCACGGTATCTGCCGCAGTTGACCGGGCGCTGATCTGGCTGTCGGAACAGCAGAATTCTGACGGCTCTTACAGCAACAGCTATGGCGAATCCTGCTGTGAAAGCACAGCGCAGGTGATGATTGCGCTGGCTTCGATGCAGATCGACCGGAACGACGGCCGGTTTGTGAAAAGCGGCTATACGGTAGCCGACGCATTAGCGCGGTTTGTAAGCGATGACGGCTATGCGCATATGTTGGGCGGCGATACCGATACGATTGCTACCGAGCAGGCGCTGCTGGCGCTGTATGCCGATGCGAACACGGTCAATCCCTATACGATCGAAATTACCAACCATATTGAAGAAATTGATTTTCCGCTGATTATTTTGATTGCAGCGGGTGTGATTCTGGCTTGTGGGGTCGCGCTGTTTATATTGACCAGAAATAAAAGAAAGGGCCGCGGGCGGCAGAACAAACCCGCGATAGAGCCCATCGGAGAACAGCTACCGGCTGAACCGGGGGACAGCACGCAAGAGCCGATCACGCCCGCAGCCGGGCAGGACGCAGACAAACATGATGACACGCAGCATGATGAACAAAGCGGCTTATAAGCTGTTGGCGATCTGCCTGCCAGTACTTGTTGTACTGACAGGCTGTTCGGATTTTAGGGCCCATTCTGTGCAGGCGGGGCAACCGAAGGCCTCTATCACCGTGCAGGATCAGAATGGGCAGATCCTTTTACAGCAGGATTTTTCTTTTGACGACGGCTGCACAGTGGCCGACGCGTTGCTGTTCGCGGCGCAGCAGGCGGATGTGCCGGTGGCAAGATCCGGCGTTGGGGCGGCTGTTTATATTATGTCCATCAACGGACTGGCGGCGTTTGATTACGGCGCCCAGAGCGGATGGGTATACTATGTAAATGACGTGTTTGCCGACGTCGGCTGCGGCGGTTGTACCGTGCAAAACGGCGACGAGATTCTTTGGAAATATGTGACCGAATATGTAGACGGGGGAGAAACACAGTGAAAACACAGGTAGCGGTGATCGGCGGGGGCGCTGCCGGGCTGCTTTGCGCCGGCGTCGCCGCGGGGCGCGGGCTGCATGTTACGGTGATTGAAAAAAACGACCGGCCGGCGCGCAAGGTGCTGGTTACCGGCAAAGGGCGCTGTAATCTGACCAATCAAACAGATCTGCAGGGGCTGATTCAAGCAGTACCGACCAACGGCCGGTTTTTATACAGCGCGTTCTGCGGCTTTGGGCCGCAGGATATGATGGAGCTGATGCAACGGCTGGGCGTTCCGGTCAAGGTGGAGCGTGGCAACCGGGTGTTTCCGGTGTCCGACCGGGCGATGGACGTTGCAGATGCGCTGGTGAAGTTTGCAAAGCAAAACGGCGCGCAGATCATGACCGATACGGCGCAGGGTCTGGAGATTACCGGCGGGCAGATCAGCGGCGTGCAGCTCAAAAATAACGGCAGGCTCGACTGCGAGGCGGCCGTTGTCGCCACCGGCGGACTTTCTTATCCGAAAACCGGTTCTACCGGCGACGGCTACGGCTTTGCCCGGCAGGCGGGTCATACGGTTATACCGCCGTCGCCTTCACTGGTGCCGTTGACCGTCCATGAGGGAGACGCGGCGGCGATGCAGGGGTTGAGCCTGCGTAACGTGGGGCTGACGGTGGTGGATACGCTTTCGGACAAGACGGTCTATACCGACTTTGGTGAGCTGTTGTTTACCCATTTTGGGTTATCCGGTCCGGTGATATTGTCTGCGTCGGCGCATCTGCGCCCGATGCGACCGGCGCGTTACCGGGTGCAGATCGATTTAAAACCCGCGCTGAACGAACAAACGCTGGACGCCCGGCTGCTCCGGGATTTTGGTGAGAATACCAACCGCGACTTTGCCAACGCCCTGGGGGGCCTGCTGCCGCGGAAAATGATTCCGGTGATCGTTGCCAGAAGCGGCATTGCGCCGCATCAGAAGGTGCACCAGATCACCAGAGCCCAGCGAGAGCAATTGCTGCATCTGATCAAGGGGCTGACGTTTACGGTGACCGGTTTTCGACCGGTGGAGGAGGCCATCGTCACTGCCGGCGGGGTGGATGTGCGGCAGGTCGATCCGAAAACGATGGCGTCCAAACTGTGTAACAATCTGTACTTTGCCGGTGAGGTTTTAGATGTAGACGCTTATACAGGCGGCTTTAACCTGCAAATTGCTTTTTCCACCGGCTATGCCGCGGGCAGCAGTGTGTTGTGTAAGGCAAAATCCTAAGTCCGGCGACCGCGCCGTTTGATCGGCGCACCGGATATAAAAGATTTTTTAAAATGGCAAGCCGTGCTTGCAACGGCGCCGGTTTTGTATTATAATCAAAACAGAGTTTTTTGATTTTGCAGGGTTCAGAGGGTATGCTGCCGGGCGTGGGAGACCGCAGGATCGCGGGTGCCCCGGCAGTGACAGCTGTGGATTGTTGTCACAGTGTGGGCGGCTCTCTGTGAAGGAGTTTTTATGATTTCGGTTGCCATTGACGGGCCTGCAGGCGCAGGCAAAAGCACCATATCCAGAATTGCTGCGGACAAGCTGGGGTTTGTCTATGTGGATACCGGCGCGCTGTATCGGGCGATTGGCTGGTATGTGCGGTCTTTACACCGGGATCCGGCGGACGCCGGGCAGGTTTGCCAAAGCCTGAACGGGCTGGATATTGCGCTGCGTTATACCGCCGCCGGCCAGCGGGTTTTGGTCAACGGGACAGACGTCAGCGACGCCATCCGCACGCCGGAGGTTTCCATGGCGGCGTCGGCAGTGTCGGCCATCCCGGCGGTGCGGGATTTTTTATTGGAGCTGCAGCGCAGCATGGCTCGCAAACAGAATGTGATTATGGACGGCCGCGATATCGGGACGGTGGTTTTACCTGAGGCGACGCTAAAAATTTTTTTGACGGCCAGTCCCGAAGACCGGGCGCGCCGCCGCTATGAAGAGCTGCGGCAAAAAGGGCAACAGGCGGCATACGCCGATGTGCTGGCAGATTTGAAACAGCGGGATTATCAGGATTCTCACCGGGCGGTGGCGCCGTTGCAGCCGGCAGCAGACAGCGTTCTGGTAGATACCACCGGAAATACGCTGGAGCAGTCGGTGGAGCTGCTGGTGTCCACTATTTGTGAAAAGCTACAGATCGGGGAGCGTTTTGGCAATGAAGCGCAATAAGTTGTTGTTGGTTCTGAAAATCATATTGTATCCGTTTTACCGGCTGCTGTTCTGGTATTCGGTGACGGGTCTAGAGAATATTCCCCAAACCGGCGGGGTGATTTTCAGCTCCAACCATATTTCTTATCTGGATCCGGTATTGTGGATCATCGTCATTCGCCGTCGGATCCGTTTTATGGCCAAACAGGAGCTGTTCAAAAATCCACTTTTAGGCTGGTTTCTACGGCGGATGGATGTGTTTGGGATCGAGCGGGGCGGCGGCGATATGGCGGCGGTCAAGACCGCAATCCGGGTGGTCAGAAACGGCGAAATTTTAGGGCTGTATCCCGAAG
>CALWVC010000119.1 GCA_944384865.1 uncultured Clostridia bacterium | reverse complement strand
CCTCAACCGGCGCTCCCCACAACAGGTCTTATTCTCTTTTCCGAATCTGTAACACATCATTGACAAACCTACAGCATAAAAATCCTCGCCGGGTATTCTACCATTGACAAACCGGCGCGGGCATGGTAATATGAAAACAGTTTAAAGCTTTGACGGGGAAGCGCTTTTTACCCGCCGGTTCTCAGAGAGCGGCAGACGCTGAAAACGCCGCAACCGGCTTAAATTGTGCACCGCCCCTGAGCGCCGCCGAAAAGGGTTTTATCAGATCCGTTAAGGCGTGCCGCAGACCGGCCTGCGTTATCAACTGAAACGAGCGGCGGAACTTTCCGCAATTCGGGTGGAACCGTGGAGCAGAATGCGCTTCACCCCGTAGACACTGTTTGTTTACTGGGTGAAGCGTTTTGTTTTGCCCACAGAAAGGAAGGACGCAACAATGATAAAGGTCACATTGAAAGGAAACGAGGTTCGGGAATTTGAAAGCGGGCTGCCGGCCTTTGAAATCTGCAAACAGATCAGCATGGGGCTGTACCGTGCTGCCTGCGCTGCTGAAATTGACGGAAAAGTCTGTGATTTACGCACCGTGATCGACAAAGACTGCTCGCTGAATATCCTGACTTTTAACGACGAAGGCGGAAAAAAGGCGTTTTGGCACACAACCGCTCATGTGATGGCGCAGGCGATCAAGCGGCTGTATCCAGACGTCAAACTGGCCATTGGGCCGGCGATCGACAACGGCTTTTATTATGATCTTGACAGCGCGCATCCGTTTACGCCGGAGGATTTGGTCAAAATTGAGGCCGAAATGAAAAAAATCGTCAAGGAGAATATTCCGCTGAAGCGCTTTGAGTTGCCGCCGGAACAGGCTCTTGCAAAAGTCGGCGCCGACGGCGAAATCTATAAAGAGGAACTGATCCGGGAACACG
Organism: uncultured Clostridia bacterium; assembly: GCA_944384865.1. Lineage (GTDB taxonomy): Bacteria > Bacillota > Clostridia > Oscillospirales > Acutalibacteraceae > RUG14109. The sequence goes on along the minus strand of CALWVC010000119.1, from coordinate 4,139 downwards.
CCGGAAAAGGCGAGCCGATCAGTTTTTATGAACAGGCTGAGTTTTACGACCTATGTGCCGGACCACACCTGATGACCACCGGCCCTATCAAGGCGTTTAAACTGACCTCCATCGCAGGTGCATACTGGCGCGGCGATGAAAAAAATAAAATGCTGGTGCGCATTTACGGTATCTCTTTCCCCAAAAACGCCGAACTGGAGGACTATCTAACCCGGCTGGAAGAGGCCAAAAAACGGGATCACCGCAAGCTTGGAAAAGAACTGGGCCTGTTTGAGATCATGGAAGAAGGGCCGGGGTTCCCGTTCTTTTTGCCCAACGGCATGATCTTGAAAAACACATTGATCGATTACTGGCGGCAGATCCATACCAGAGAGGGCTATGTAGAAATCTCCACTCCTATTATGCTGAACCGGCAGCTTTGGGAAACCTCCGGACACTGGGATCATTATAAAGAAAACATGTATACCACGGTGATTGATGATACCGATTTTGCCATCAAGCCCATGAACTGTCCGGGCGGTATGCTGGTGTATAAATCATCGTTGCACTCTTACCGCGATCTACCCATCCGGATGGGTGAGCTGGGACTGGTTCACCGTCATGAAAAATCCGGCGCGCTGCACGGCCTGATGCGGGTGCGCTGCTTCACGCAAGATGATGCGCATATCTTTATGACGCCTGAGCAGATTACAGATGAGATCAAGGGTGTTGTCCGGCTGATCGACGAGGTATACAGCCTGTTCGGTTTTAAATATCACGTCGAGCTTTCCACCAAGCCTGAAAACAGCATCGGTAGCGACGAAGATTGGGAATTGGCTACCGACGGCCTGAAAAAAGCGTTGGAGGAGCTGGAACTTCCCTATGTGATCAACGAAGGCGACGGCGCGTTTTACGGCCCGAAAATCGATTTTCATCTGGAGGATTCCCTGGGGCGAACCTGGCAATGCGGCACTATTCAGTTGGACTTTCAGCTGCCTATGCGGTTTGAAGCGGAATATATCGGCGCCGACGGCGAACGTCACCGCCCGATTATGATTCACCGGGTGGTGTTCGGTTCCATTGAACGGTTTATCGGCATTTTGATCGAACATTTTGGCGGCGCGTTTCCGATGTGGCTGGCGCCGGAACAGGTGCGGATCCTGCCTATTTCCGAACGGTTGTTAGAACAGGCCCGCGATGTAAAGCAACAGCTTATGCAGGCGGGCCTGCGGGTAACACTCGATGACCGCAACGAAAAAATCGGCTATAAAATCCGCGAAGCACAGCTTCAGAAAATTCCGTATATGCTGGTGATTGGCGACAAAGAAATCGAAAACAACACTGTTTCGGTGCGCTCCCGGAAAGACGGCGATCTGGGCGCTGTGCCGCTGACGCAGTTTATAGAAGAAGCGAAAACCGAGATTGAAACCAAAGCTTTATAAGGAGGGCGCGCAGATGGCATATAAAACTGACATTGAAATCGCGCAGGCAGCGCAAATGCTTCCAATTGGTCAAATCGCTGCCAGCATCGGCCTGCGTGAAGATGATCTCTGTTGTTATGGAAAATACAAGGCCAAAATAGAACCCCATGTGCTCAAACAGCGGGCCGGCCAAAAAGACGGAAAGCTGATTTTGGTTACCGCAATCAACCCGACCCCTGCCGGCGAGGGCAAAACCACCGTCACCGTCGGCCTGGGCGACGCGCTGCACCGTTTAGGAAAAAAAACAGTGATTGCTCTGCGCGAGCCTTCCTTAGGGCCGGTGTTCGGCATCAAAGGCGGCGCGGCCGGCGGCGGGTATGCCCAGGTGGTGCCGATGGAGGATATCAATCTGCACTTCACCGGCGATATGCACGCTATCGGCGCCGCCAATAATCTGCTGGCGGCGATGCTGGACAATCATATTCAGCAGGGCAACGAGCTGGATATTGATGTGCGCAGCATCACCTGGAAACGCTGTGTGGACATGAACGACCGGCAGCTCCGGTTCATTACAGACGGACTGGGCGGTAAAGCCAACGGCGTTCCCCGGGAAGATGGATTCGACATTACCGTCGCGTCGGAAATCATGGCGATTTTATGCCTGTCTACCGGCATTGCTGATTTAAAAGAACGGCTTCGTTCGATTATCGTCGGCTATACCCGCAGCGGCGATCCGGTCACCGCAGGCGATCTGAAAGCCCAGGGCGCGATGACGGCGCTGCTAAAAGACGCGCTCAAGCCCAATCTGGTTCAGACGTTAGAGCATACGCCCGCCCTGATCCACGGCGGTCCGTTTGCAAATATCGCCCACGGCTGTAACTCGATTATGGCTACCAAAACTGCCTTGAAATTCGGCGATTATGTGGTGACCGAGGCGGGCTTTGGCGCCGATCTGGGCGCCGAGAAATTTTTAGACATCAAATGTCGCGCTGCCGGCCTGAAACCGGATGCAGTGGTATTGGTCGCTACCGTTCGCGCGCTGAAGTCGCACGGCGGTATGCCCAAATCTGAGTTGAGTCATGAGCACCTGGGCGCACTGCAAACAGGTTTACCTAATCTGTATAAGCATATTGAAAATATGACGCAGCAATTCAAGCTTCCCTGCGTCGTGGCAATCAACCGCTTTCCTACCGACACCGAGGCCGAACTGCAGCTGGTCAAAGACGCCTGCCAGCGGCTGGGCGTGCATGTAGCCCTGTGTGAAGTCTGGGCAAAAGGCGGCGCCGGCGGCGAAGAACTGGCTGAAGAAGTTCTGCGTCTGTGTGAAGCCCCCAACGACTTCACCTTCACTTATTCTGATGATGATACGCTGTTTGAAAAAATCAACGCGGTCGCAACCAAGATTTACGGCGCAGACGGCGTACAATATACGCCGCAGGCGCAAAAAGAACTGCAACGACTGCAGCAGTTGGGCTTTGACCGCCTGCCGGTCTGTATGGCCAAAACGCAATATTCCCTGTCCGATGACGCCGCAAAGCTGGGGCGGCCGCAGGGCTTTTCCATTACCGTACGCAGCGCAAAAGTTTCAGCCGGGGCAAAATTTGTGGTGTGTCTGACCGGCAACATCATGACCATGCCGGGGCTGCCCAAACGCCCCGCCGCTGAGCAGATCGACGTAGACGATCACGGCGTCATCACAGGGTTGTTCTGATGCAGAAAGTCGTGATTATCACCGGCGCTTCCAGCGGGATCGGTTACGCCACCGCCAGATTGCTGGCGCAAAGCGGCTGTACAGTTTACGCGCTGGCGCGCCGGCTGGAAAAGATGCAGCCGCTGAAGCAATACGGCGTATATCCCATTGCGGCAGACGTTACCGATCAACAGCAGTTGGAATCGGCAATCGACACTGTATTGCAGCACAGCGGCCGGATCGATGTTTTATTCAACAATGCCGGCTATGGATCTTTCGGCGCGATCGAAGATGTTCCCATCGCAGAAGCACAGTCGCAGTTTGACGTCAACCTGTTTGGTCTGGCCCGAATCACCAAGCTGGTTTTGCCGCAGATGCGCAAACAGCACAGCGGCCTGATCATCAACACCTCGTCCATGGGCGGCAAGATGTATTCGCCGCTGGGCGGCTGGTATCACGCTACCAAATACGCGCTTGAGGGGTTCTCCGACTGTCTGCGCTATGAAGTACAGCCTTTCGGCATCCGGGTCTGTATCATTGAACCCGGCAACATCGACAGCGCATGGAATCCAATTATGCTGCAAAACGTGCGCAGGCAGTCCGGTAAGGGCGCTTATTTCAAACAGGTGGACCAACTGGACCATCTGATGCACCATATCGGTAAATATTCCCCGCCGCAGGTTATCGCCAAAACAGTGCGTCGGGCAGTATTTGCTAAAAATCCGAAAACCCGTTATTTAGTGGGCAAAAACGCCAAACTGTTTGTATTTGCCCGGGCTGCTCTGCCCGACCGGCTGTATGACCGGGCCCTGCGCCTGCTCTCCCGCGGTAAACAACCCGTGGATTGAATCTTTAAAACAAGCCCATACTGTCAATGTGGGCGCCGGCGATTCCACCGTCTTCCTCAACACCGACGGCATGACGATCGCTGAAAGGACAATGAACTATGAACCGACTTCTGATCATCGACGGCCACAATGGATTGTAACAGATGTAAAAACACTTGGTCCTTTGCCGCCGGAGACGGAAATCGGCAAGCGCGTGTTTTC
>CALWVC010000118.1 GCA_944384865.1 uncultured Clostridia bacterium | reverse complement strand
GCATCCCGATTTGATACGTTGTACATCGTGGGCAGTTAGGAGCGATTTTTTTACAAGTTCGGCCGCCAGCGCATCCAAGAATTCGCGGTTACATGCCAAAATTTCTTTAGCTTTCCGATAGGCCTTTTCTACTTCGGCGGCGACAATCTGTTCCTGCCGGGCAATTAATTCTTCGGAATCCCGACAATCTCCGGAATGCAGAGGGAACCCGCAGATACAGTCGTTTACCACCAGATTCCTCATGCTTTCAAACGCTTGGTCAAGATCTCTTGACGCACCGCAGTCGTGAAGCCCGTATACCTGCTCTGTTGCCGCCATACCCCCGAGAGAGGCAATGATTCTTCCTTTTGCTCGATACGCTGGATGTGTGTGCGGATTGTTGTAACAGGAAGTAAAGCCGCCGGTATGCCTACCTTTTCCACGAGCAGAAACCAGGGTGACGTCTCCTGGAAAGAGCAGTTCATGCACGACCGCATGGCCGGCTTCATGATAGCTGATTTGCGAAAGGATGTTGTCGCCATCACAAAGATTTGGCAGGCAGTCGTCTTCCGTGGGCAAGTCGGATTCCGGCATATCAAAAAGGATTCTCATACATGCTTTCATGAAGTGCTTCATGGTGATACTGTCCGAACGCTCAAAACCTGCGTACAGACCTGCCTCGTTGATAACTGTTTCCAGTTCGGCGCAGGAACGTCCATCCAAGATGCGGGCGATGGTCTGCACATCCACGTCAGATACAAATTTCTTTTGACTGAGATAATAGGCGGTGATCTGTTCGGCATCCTCTCCATGCGGCGCATCTATCCGGATACTGCGGTCGAAACGACCCGCCCGCAGCAGGGAACGTGGAAGACAGCGGAGATTGTTGGCCGTAGCCAGCACAAAGACCTCTTTATCACGAATCTCATCAATACAGGACTGTACCGTCACATATTCCTCCGCATCAGGATGACGTTCATCTCCATTGGAGAATTTATCCATATCATCCAGAAAAATAATAGAAGGCGTTTCGGACGCAGCCTGATCAAAGGCATTTTTGATTGCTTTAACGAAATCGCCGTTGGGCTGATCCTTACGGCAAATAAAGACTTTTCGGCCGCTCGCTTTGACGAGAGCGGTTGCCATCAGCGTTTTGCCTACGCCGGGTTCTCCATGAATCAGAAGGCCGTGTGGCGGCGTGACGCCAAGTCTTTTGTAGGGTACGTCATTTTTCAGCACATCAGCAATTTGCTCTAATTCCTTTTTTACTGCGGAATATCCGATAATGGCGTCAAATTCTTTCATGTTCATCATAACCCTCACTTCATTTTTATATCTAACGATATCATCAAATGCTTCTCACAGCATGGAGAGCAACTTTTGAAGAACTTTTGAACAGGAGGGACTGCGAAGCAACCGTAGGGCAAATGCTTCCATTTGTTTTGTCTCTTCCTGCGAAATTCCGAGGTGTTTGGCTGTCTGCCTGGTTGTGTGTATATGCCCGTCTGTGAACCCGTATTTATACAGGATTAGTTTTCTCTGGGCTGTCGGCAACATTTCCATGGCCGTTCGGATAATCGCGTTTCTTTTTCGGGTATTCTTTTCACAGTAACCCATCACGGCCTTTTCTCCAAATATTTCGTTCAAAAGATTTATTTTCACATTGTGATTATAGCAGTATTTATCCATTTGTTTTCGTCTCCATTACAACCCCGTTTGCGATAGAACTTGTCGGTAGCCGAACAGCACCGTTCTCGGGGAGAAATCGGCATGGATCCGAGTGTATCTGGTCTGCCGGCAGAAAGCGAATACCCCTCGTCAGAGCTTCATAGATCAGTTCAAAAATTTGGGCTGTACCAATACACGATGTATTTTGTTCTCGCTCGCACTTTTGCTCGATAAATTTTCGTAATTGCTGCTCACCGCACATAACGGTCTTTTCCTCAATAACCGCCTCTTTTGTGGTAAGGTATGCTGCATAATATTCCGCTGGATAATATAGTTTGTACCAGCCTAGCCGCACTGCTGCCAGCGCAGTTTCAACAGCATATGCTTTTGGATAAAGATATCGAATCTTTTTTAAGGAATCGATATACCAGCTTGGGATACCGCACTTCAGCATTTCAATCTCATCATTTTTACTGATATGCTTACCTGCTTTTTTTGTCCATATAAACTCTGGAACCCGAAGTGCAAAATCTGTACGCAGGTCATATGCTTTGAGAGTATCAAATATATCCTCGCGGCTTGCAATTACATCGGATAACCGGCAAACGCCTGTTTCCAGTAGTGTTTCTGCGTTGTTATGCCATACACCGGTTCCGTGCAAAAGCCCGATAATCTTTATGATTTCAGTAAAAGAGTGTGGCTGACAGACCGAAAGAAGTTTTTGCGCGAACGGTGTATTAAAACAGGGTAAAGAGAAAGTCCCAGTTTGAACACCAAACGTCTCTGCGGATATACCCAGCGGTTCAGATGAGTTGAAGAGCTGGTATACTGCCGGGTCAAATAAATCGGCTTTTGTAACGGATATTCCTGTATATTTTTCCAGATAGTGATATAATGTCGGTACATCATGTCCAAGATCATCGAGTTTTAAAAGGGTTTCACTGAGATCGTGAAAATCAAAATGGGTGCAGATTGCCGAATCCGGATCGTTTCCGGCATATTGTAGCGGTGTAAAGTCCTCCGCTGCAAAACTCTCCGGAATGATGACAAGCCCGCCCGGATGCTGGCCGACCGCGTATTTAACGCCTGTCAGGGCGTCAGCGAGGGCTTCTCTTGTTTTTTCTGGAAATTCCGAGCATGTTTTCTTTTCATAATTCCGGATATACTGTTGGGCAAGTCGTTCGGGGACGGTGGAGACAACGCCTCCTTTTACAACATGCTTTTTACCGAACAATGATTCAATATGTTTAATCGCATATCCATGCGCAATATATTCACCTGAGAAATTTAAATCAAAATCCGGCGTTTTCTTTCCGTCCCAGCCGAAAAAGGCTTGATACGGAATATTCTGCCCGTCTCGCTTCATTTTTTCTCCGCAAACAGGGCAGACTGTTTCAGGCAGGTCAAATCCGGATTCAACTTCACTGTGGATAAAAAATTCCGTGTGCCGGCAATGAGGGCAGCAGTAATGCGGCGGCAACGGATTTACTTCGCTGATCCCAGCCAGAAACGAAAGCAGAGATGCACCGGCTGATCCACGTGTCATTACATGAAAGCCCTGTTGTTCAGAGTGTTCGACCTGTAGTTGGGCAATCATGAACAACGAAGCCGTTCCCTGTTCCCGTACTATAGACAGTTCCTTCTCTATCCGTTCTTTTACAATATCGGGTAGCGGGGCGCCGTAAAGCGTTTCGGCCCGACTTCTGGCAATCGCGGTAAGCCGTTCTTCGGCATCGGCTATAAACGGAAAAAATCTCCCCTCTGGTATGGGACGAACCTTTTCGATACTATCAGCAATTTTATTCGTGTTGTCAATCACAACTTCATACGCCTTTTCTTCGCCGAGATAATTGAACGCATTAAGCATCTCTTTTGTGGAGCGAAAATGAAGGAAGGACTGAATTTTATTTTCTGAAGCTCCGCGAATGCCCTTCAAAATATGGTACGCCTGCATATCCTCCGGTTCAAGATAATGGACGTTTCCGGTGGCGCAGACAGGCATTTGTATCTCCTCGCCGATCCGCACAATTACCGTGTTGATCCTTTGAAGTTTTCCCTGAATTTTGCTGTTGGCTGCATTTGCATATTTACAGTTCCAGACAGGCTGTATCTCCAGAAAATCGTATTCCCTTGCAATGGCATATAATTCTTCCGGCGTCTTTCCTTGTGCGGCGGCGCAAAACATTTTTCCATTGCCGCAGCCGCTTCCTAGAAGCAGACCGGCACGATATTTTTTCAGTTCCTCCTTTATTATAACGGGCACTCCTTGAAAGTTGCGCAGATGCGACAACGAAACCAAATGAAATAAATTCTTAAGCCCTGTATGGTTTTGAACCAGAATCGTCATATGAAACGGCTGCGCCTCTTCTTTATCTGCACAATACGCCTCCATACCGTAGATGATTTTAACACTGCGCCCCTGCTTTTCGAGTTCTTCAGCCACACGTCTTGCTTCCGGAAATGCCTGCACACAGCCATGATCTGTGACAGCAATCGCCGTATGCCCCCATTTTGCGGCGCGTTTGATATATTCGCTGATAGACGTCACCGCGTCCATTGCGGACATTTTGGTGTGTACATTTAATTCTACCCGTTCTTTTTTCATCGTTTTCGCTCCTTTCACGGACATCGTACATTATAAAATCCGAAAATACAAATGAAATCAATTTTTGAGGGTTTAAATAGGGCGCTATGACTTTTCAGCCATAACGCCCTTTATATATTCACTGATGAATGCCATACAGCATTCATTTTGGACATTTTAATATTTGCAATTCCTCATTGCCATAGACTAGGCTGTATAAGATAACTTTATATACAGTTGTACAACATTACCTCTTCTTTACTTCGATAATAACCGCTTTGGGATAAAGTTTTTTGACCTTGTCAATTGCTTCATATTCGCCATGACAGTATATTGGCATTTTACTGTATCCTGAGGTTGGCGTTGCACGATATACCACATCGTAATGCGACAATTCCATAGTATCGTCCTCCTTTCATATATTTGTTCAGTCATAATAAATGTTGATTTGCATATCTTTCATCTCCCTTCCCGCACACAGTATAGTGCATGATTTTAAATAATACAAATAAAAAACAATTATATTGATTATATTGTTAAAAGGCAGATTCTGAAAGGCTATTATAATAGACTTTGACAAAATGTAAGATGCTGTTGCACCATAAATAAACATCAATACGAATTTTTACGGAATTTAATTTGTATTTTCAAAAAACGCACGGTATACTTTAGAAAAAATGATAAAGGAGTCTTCGTGGTGGGTATCAATCTTGCAAGCGCAATAGTTCCTTTTTCGCTTTCCAAAAGTTTTTTTGCATTTGCAACTCGTCATTTTTCTGGTCCAATGCAGTCTTTTATTTAGAAAATACATCTGACGGGAACCCAAAATTATTTTTAGCGTCAAGGCAATATTTTAAGTTTATATAGAAAGGTTGAAGATCACGATGAAATACACCTCTGCAGAAGCAAATAAACTGCTCAAAAAATTGAACGATACTTATCAGGCGTTGCTTTATGA
>CALWVC010000117.1 GCA_944384865.1 uncultured Clostridia bacterium | reverse complement strand
GTGTATATGGCAGGTGCGGCACTTTCCGGAACAGCACCAGCATGGTTGCACGCACCTGCCCGTGTGCATTTCGGCTCAGGATATATCGTGCGCCCCATTGCTGTTTCACATCGCTCCAGAACGGCGCCTGCAAAAAATTGCCGTTTGGATGGGTGGACGCAAATGCGGCAAATTCCTGATTGTTCTGATCTACAAATTCAAACACAATGTTCAAAACCTTTCGTTACATGATTTTTCTATATGAAACATACACATAAAAGCAGGGAGGCTGCGACAACCATGATCATTCATTTTAAACATTTTTACCGTTATCTGCTCTTTGTTCTCTGCGGCGCGATCCTGTTTGCCGGCATGCCCGTCTTTTTCGCCGTACAATCAGAATCCGAACCGGAACATGTACGCCTGCCTGTCTTGATGTATCATCATCTGTTACAGCAAAAAAATAAACTTAATAAATATACCATTAGCCCGCAAGAGTTTGAAGCTGATTTGGAATATCTGACGAAAAAAGGATATACCACCGTCTTGGTGCGGGATTTAATTGATTTTGTCCAACACGGTCGGGCGCTTCCCGATAAACCGGTTATGATTACTTTTGACGACGGATATCAGAGCGTTTATACCTATGCTTTCCCGCTATTGCAAAAATACAATATGAAAGCGGTAGTCAATGTGATTGGCAAACAGGCGGATGTTTATTCTCAGAGTGATGATCATAGCGTAAATTATGCGCATATGACCTGGGAAGAACTGAAAACCATGCAGCAAAGCGGTCTGATCGAAGTACAAAACCATACTTATGATCTGCACAAAAACGCAGGGCGAAACGGTATTCAGAAAAAGTCCGGCGAATCTCTCAGCGCATATGAGCAGGTAATAACACAAGACCTGTCCAAAGCGCAGGAGCGCATCGAAACAGAAGTGGGAACCCGTCCCACTGCCTTTGCTTACCCATTTGGAAAAATCTCCAGACAGGCGTTGCCGATTTTAAAAAAAATCGGATTCCAGGCGGTATTTTGCTGTTGGGAACGCGTCAATGTTTTAACCGGAGACCCCGAAGAATTGTATCATCTGAACCGGTTTAACCGCGCGCACAATATCACCGCCGAACAGATTTTCCGAGATATGAAAGACGCCTGATAAACCTTATAATAGAATACCATTTTTTCGGCGTTATTGCAATCGTAAAATTTACAAATCTATTTACAAATCAAGCCAACGCATGTATAATATAAATAAATCTTAATAAAAGGCAGGTATGTAGTTTATGCTGCTGGTTATCGATATTGGCAACTCTAATATCACACTGGGTGTATATGATGCAGACCGGCTTTCAGTTGTCGCCCGTATAGCGACAGACACCCATAAAACCAAAGATCAGTATGCGGTAGAACTGCTGGATATTTTACGGCTGTACCATGTGTCGCCGGAAGATCTGGATGGCTGTGCCATCAGTTCGGTGGTTCCGGTTTTGGGCAACGCGCTGAAAAAGGCAATCACGCATATTATCGGAAAACCGCCTTTGGTTGTGGGCCCCGGCGTTAAAACCGGCTTGAACATTAAGATTGATAATCCGGCGCAACTTGGCGCAGATCTTGCGGTCGGCGCCGTTGCCGCGATTGAGCAATATCCCCTGCCCTGTATTATATTTGATCTGGGAACAGCGACTACGATTGCCGTGATTGATCAAAACGGTAATTATCTGGGCGGCACGATTTCTGCCGGCGTCGGTATTTCGCTGGAAGCGTTGACCTCGCGGACCTCTCAATTGCCGCAGATCAGCATTGAGGCGCCGGTTGATGTAATCGGTTCGAACACCATTGACGCAATGAAATCAGGTCTGGTGTTAGGATGCGCCGCAATGCTGGACGGTCTGACCGCGCGTATTGAAGCGCAGCTCGGCGCTACCGCGTCGCTGGTGGCAACCGGCGGCTTATGCCCCGAAATCATTCGGCACTGCCAGCGAAAGATTATCTTTAACGATCATCTGCTGTTACAGGGGCTGAAGATCGTCTATGAAAAAAACAACTGAATATTGAATATTTTCATATCTTGGTTTTATGCCGAAAAATCGGCTAAAATAAAATATATTGCGCTATATCCGTAAGGAACAGCAGCAGGAGGTAGTTTACCATGAATGAAAAGAAAGTGTACAAAACGGTTTTGATTGCGATATTTGTTGCAATCGTATTTGTTGTTCAATTGATCGGAACGACCGTTCCGATCAGCCTGTTTGGCGTTTCGCTCAGCTTTGTTCTGATTCCCATTGTGATCGGCGGGATTCTGACTGGCCCGACCGGCGGCGCCATATTGGGTTTTACGTTCGGGCTTGTTACTGTTATTGGGGGCGTTTCAGGGCTGGATCCTTTTACGGCCGCACTTTTGAGCCTGAATTCCGCCACTGCGATCTGGACGGTTTTACTGTGCATTGTGAAGGCGACGGCTGCAGGCTGGGGTTCGGCGTATATTTACCGTCTGATTGCGAAAAAAAGCCGGAATGCCGGCGTTGTTGTCGCCGCTGTTTCGGCGCCGGTCATCAATACCGGAATATTCGTATTGGGTGCTTTAACGGTTTTGAGCGACGCAATCACCGCATGCGGCTTTGTCGGCAGTGGACAGACGTTGATCTTTTTTGTATTATTTATATTGGCCGGGAAGAATTTTATCGCCGAATTGATTATCAACATTATCTTTTCGCCTGCAATTTTTCATGTTATCTCAAAGGTCAAGAAGGGAAAAGTCTGATTTAAGTGAAGAATATAGATTGTTTAACGGCGCGTTTGCCCGATGGTGCGTTTGTAGTTCAAAATCCTCAAAATCTGCGGTATCTTACCGGTTCGGATATAGATACGGGTGTTTTGATTTTGTGTAAAAATGCGGCCTGGTTTATAACAGATTTTCGATATATCGAAAAGGCGGAAATCGATCTGGAAGATACCGGGATCAATGTTGTTTTACAGAAAAAATTGTCTGAAGATATCGGAAATATTCTGCGCCAGAATGATATTCATCAGATTTATGTTGAAAACGATTATCAAACCATTTCGGCTTTGGCGTTTTTTGAGAAAATCTGTATGGTGCGGCCGGAAAATTTACTTTCTGAAACGCTGTCTGTTCTTCGTATGATCAAGCAGCCAGAGGAACTTGAACTGATCCGGCAGGCGCAAAAGATTACCGACGATGCATTTACACATATTCTCGACTATATCAAGCCCGGAAAAACCGAAAAACAAATCGCGTTGGAAATCGAAATGTATATGCGGTCTCACGGCGCGCAGGAAGTATCCTTTGATTTGATCGCCGTATCCGGTAAAAATTCTGCGCTGCCGCATGGCGTGCCAACTGATAAACCGGTGCAACCGGGCGAATTTCTGACACTGGATATCGGATGTAAGTATAACGGCTATTGCTCGGATATGACCCGCACTGTCGCCATCGGCTTTGCTGATGAAGCGATGCGGCGCGTGTATGAAACGGTCTTGCAGGCGCAGTGCAACGCACTGGCTGTGATTCGTGCCGGTATATGCTGCAGCCAGGTGGACGCTGCTGCACGGGAAGTGATTGATGCCGCAGGTTATCAGGGTTGCTTTGGGCATGCTACTGGTCACGGCGTTGGGTTGTATATCCATGAAGAACCGCGGTTGGCTGCCGGATGCGAAACGCTTTTGCAGCCGGGTATGGTGGTAACCGTGGAACCGGGCATTTATTTGAAAGGGCAGTTTGGCGTGCGAATTGAAGATTTTGTTGCGGTTACCGCAGATGGCTGCGAGAATCTGACGCACAGTCCGAAAGAACTTCTTATTTTAAAATAAGATCGACTGAACCCGTCAGATTAAATGAAATTGAATACATCTAAAAGGTTGATATAGTCTTAGATATAATCTTATAAAAGAATCCGCATAAAATTTAATGTGAGGCTGCTTTACATATCATTTTCCATTATAATTATAAAACGAAAGGAGAAATCTCCAAGTGAAGAATAGAAAGAGTGGATGTTTTTTCGCTATCGTATGGATCCTACTTCTCCCTTTCGCCGTGCTTTGGAATTTGCTGAAACAAACAAAATGAAATACCGGGCGAATTTTTTGATGTTGCTTATGATGTAGAGTTACGATTTGGAGCATATTCAACCATAGAGAGTATTAGGTTCAGTTGAGTCCGGAATCCGGGAGTTCTCTTTCGATAATCTGCCAAAAAGCACAAACAAATAGTTAAAAATTCCGGCTAATTCAGAGATTTGAAGAACCTCTATAGGAGCAAAATACAAACGATACTACTAAAAAGCGCTCGAAAAGATCTGCCAATTGTATTGATTTTCAATAACCTTCAACCGGCGGTTGTTTTTGAAACAGAATAAACGCCTGGAAAGCAATCACTTGCTTTTCAGGCGTTTACGATTACAGATCAGGTTTTCCCATGAAACGTGGCCCGGCATTTTGGACAGGTAATATTTAACCTGCCCTTCCCTTTTGGAACCCGCAATTTGGCTTTGCAGTTAGGGCATTTAAAATATTTAAAATATTTGCGATCCTGCACTTGTGTTTTTACCGTATAATATTCTGTTTTTGAACGATTAAAAAACTGCATAAAGCGTTGATTTTCCCTGCGGCGTTTTTCAATATTGCGCGACAGGATTCTGAAAAAAGCCAGAATAATTAGAAGCGTAGGGATAAGCCGCACAATATAAGACACCCGGAAAAACAGCAGGATAAACGAAACTGCCATCGAGAAAATTACAATCGCTACAGATAGCTGATCTACACCATACCGGCCGTACATCCATTGACGCAGCTTATAAAAAAAGGATTGCACCTTTGTCACCTCGCTAAGCTAAATTCTGCATACAGTATATCAAAAAGAGATGAATGGATTATAAACAAACAGTTAATTTAATTCCCGAAGCATCGGAATATAATCACAAACTGAAAAACCCAGCCGTTCATACAACCGGCGCGCGCCGGTATTGGAGGGCATAATCTCTAATCGAAAGCGGGCGGCAAGCCCTTTGTATTCCTGCTCCAAAAAGGAAAATAATTCGGTGCCCAGCCCTTTTCCGCGAAAGGCTTCGTCGATATAAATTTCCTCGATCCAGACAACCAGTCCCCCGGCTTCGGTAGAGTGGGTAAACGACAGCTGACAATAGCCGGCCGGTTGGCCGTCGGACAGCAGCATCAGCCCCCGAACAATCGGGCTGCCGCTCAT
>CALWVC010000116.1 GCA_944384865.1 uncultured Clostridia bacterium | reverse complement strand
ACCGTATCTGCAACCGCAAACACGCCGGTGGGAGTGGTAATCAAGCCGGTATCTCCAACCTGTCCGCCGCTCTCCGCATAAAACGGCGTGGTATCCAACACCAGCATTCCCTGTGCGTCTTCGGATAATGCAGAACAAAGTTCTCCGCCGCTGACCAGCGCCAGTATATTGCTCTGCCCCTGAAAATCAGTATACCCTGTAAATACGGTAGATGCAATATCGGCAAAAGGATTGGTATCGCCCTCCCACGCTTCAGCGCCTGCATTCTTCCGTGCGGCTCGGGCCCGCTGTTTTTGTTCCTTCATCAGCCGGTTAAATTCCTCTTCATTGACTGACAGACCTTTTTCCTCCAAAATATCTCTGGTCAGATCCAGCGGAAATCCATAAGTGTCATACAGCCGAAACGCCGCCTCCCCCGACAACGTCCTGCTCTCGATATGATCAATCAGTTCAGACAGCAAATTCAGGCCCTGATCAATGGTTTTTTCAAACCCTTCCTCTTCGTTATGAATCAATTTTTTGATAAACGCCCGCTTTTCTGCCAGCTCCGGATAAGCGGCATGATTCTCATCAATCACCGTATCGCAGATTTCAGATAAAAACGGCCGGGTAATACCCAGCAGTCTGCCATGTCTGGCGGCCCGCCGGAGCAGCCGCCGCAGCACATAACCCCGCCCTTCGTTCGACGGCATTACCCCATCACCTACCATAAACACGGTAGAACGGATATGGTCGGTAATTACCCGCAGCGACACGTCGGTTTTTTCAGAATCGCCGTAATGCACGCCCGCAATCCGGCTGACATGCTTCATAATATTCTGTACAGTATCAACCTCAAACAGATTGTTGACCCCCTGCATAATACATGCCAAACGCTCCAACCCCATACCTGTATCGATATTGGGGTGATCCAGCGGCGTATAATGGTCATGCCCGTCATTATCAAACTGGGTAAACACCAGATTCCAAAACTCCATATAACGGTCACAATCGCAGCCTACCCCGCAGGTCGGGCTGCCGCATCCGTATTCCTCGCCGCGGTCATAATAGATCTCTGAACACGGGCCGCAGGGGCCGGAGCCGTGCTCCCAGAAATTGTCCGCCTTGCCCAGCCGGACAATCCGCTCCGGCGCAACGCCGACCTCTTTGGTCCAGATATCAAATGCCTCGTCATCCTCTTCATAAATGGAAACCCACAGCCTGTCCACCGGCAACTCTAAAACCTTCGTACAAAATTCCCAGGCCCAGGCAGTCGCCTCATGTTTAAAATAGTCGCCAAACGAGAAATTGCCCAACATCTCAAAATAAGTGCCGTGGCGGGCGGTTTTGCCCACCTGCTCGATATCCGGTGTGCGGATACACTTCTGACAAGTAGTCACCCGTTTACGGGGCGGCGTGATCTCGCCGGTAAAATATTTTTTCATCGGCGCCATCCCTGAATTGATCAGCAGCAGGCTATTGTCATTTTGCGGAATCAGCGAAAAGCTCTTCAGTCGCAGATGCCCCTTGCTTTCAAAAAAGCTTAAATATTTCTCCCGCAATTCATTGAGGCCGGTCCATTTCATTACTATAATACTCCTTTTATCTCCATTTTCATCATAAAAAATACGCCAAAACAAACAAAACGGGACGAAATCACTTCCGCGGTACCACCCGAATTGCGTTTTTGACGCCTCTTATCCGTCTTTAACGCAGACGATACGCCGCTGATTGGGCGGTGCAGCGAAGTGGCACGACACAAAGGACATACCCGGCGATTCCACCTGTTTTCACCGTTCTCTGCTTTGTCCCTACAGGTCTTAGCTTCGCTATTGCAATATTTATACTTATTTATTTAAAGTATAATGCCCAGCCGCTGCTTTGTCAATGTATTTTTCAAAAAAGCGTTTTTACAAAGTCTTCAAAGCGCCTGGTTTAATACGTTTTTCCTTACAAGGGCGCCTCTGACGGCGCCGAAAGCCGCCAGACTGCTATCAAGATATAAATGCCGTCTTGGTGCAAAATATAAAAAACGCGGCGCCAGGCCTGTCCCCTGTCGCGCCGCGTCTGCACCAAAAAACATATGTCCGCGCTCTGTTTTTATGCCAACAGATCTTCTATGCAATCCGGCAAATGAACCAGCTCCAGTTTATATGTATTGAATTGATCCACTGCATGCTCGATTTTTTCTTTACAGACCGAGATATCCCGAATTACATTTATACATTCCGTTCCGTCATATACGGCAATTCCATATGTTTTTACTGGTCCAAACTCTTCAAAAAAGATTATCTCCTCTATACAAATATACCGTGTCTCTCCCATGGTTCTCCTCCGATTATATACAAAAAACTTTCCTTTGTATAAAAACGGCTTGGAATCATGGCCATGCTGCCGGTATGTTATACGGCATATTAAACAGAATACACACATCTATCACCGCCCTTCTTTTTTTGTTTTGGAAGTTTATTCTAAAATATGTTGTATAAAATTTCAATGTCCTATATAGTCTATTTTACATAAATTTCAATAAAATATATTTTTCTTATAAATTATACAAATTTTTGCATTGAATTTTATGCATATTCTCCCGAAATATAATTCTTTACACTTGTGTTATATCTTCAGAACTACCCTTGCCACTGCATAATAAACAGACGTTCAGCCTTATAAAAGGCCGAACGTCTGTTAACAGCTTATTTTTGATTCAATTTAGAGAGCCGATAATGCCTTCTACAAAAATGATATGTGTGCTTTATCGAATCTGCCCTTGCCCATAAACCACATATTTCACCGAAGTCAGCTGTCTGAGCCCCATCGGCCCTCTGGCATGCAGCTTTTGCGTAGAAATCCCGATTTCTGCGCCGAACCCAAACTCGCCCCCGTCTGTAAAACGGGTAGACGCATTGACATATACCGCCGCCGCATCCACATTTGCGGTAAACTTTTCAGCGCTGCGCAGATCGTTCGTCACGATACATTCACTGTGCCCGCTGGAATAACGCATAATATGGTCGATCGCCTGCTCCAGATGATCTACAACTTTGACAGAGATAATATAATCTAAAAATTCGGTGGCGTAATCCTCTTCAGTCGCCAGCACTACGCAGTCGCCTAAAATGTTCTTCGTACGATCACAGCCACGAATCTCTACATGATGCCGGTTCAACAGCGCCTGCACCTTCGGCAACGCCTGTGCCGCCACGGCACTGTGTACCAACAGACTTTCACAGGCATTGCACACTGACGGGCGTTGTGTTTTTGCATTCTCCATGAGCCGGGCCGCCATCTCCAAATCCGTGCTTTTATCAATATAAATATGACAATTTCCGGTTCCGGTCTCAATGACCGGAACGGTTGCATTTTGGACTACTGCCTGGATCAGCCCTGCACCGCCGCGGGGAATCAGTACATCCAGATACCCGTTCAGCTGCATCAGCGCTGTAGACGACGCGCGGCTGGTATCCTGCACCAATTGTATACAATCTGCCGGCAGACCGCTTTGCTCCAAAGCGCCGCGCATGATCTCCGCCAGCGCCTGATTCGAATAAAACGCCTCCTTGCCGCCCCTTAAAATCGTCGCATTTCCGGACTTCAAGCATAATGTTGCCGCATCTACCGTAACATTGGGGCGCGCCTCAAAAATAATCCCGATCACACCCAGCGGTACTGCAATTTTACGAATCTGCAACCCGTTCGGCCGTGTGAATCCATCCAAAACCTCTCCAATCGGATCCTGCAGCGCCGCTACCTGCAACACACCGTCTGCAATCCCCCGGATTCGCTGCTCATCCAGCAACAGACGATCCTGCAGGCTTTGTTTCATACCACTGTTTCGCGCCGCCTCCAGATCTCTGGCATTCGCCTGCAAAATCGTCTGCGTTTGCTGTATTAACGCCTGCGCAATCGCCTGCAACGCCTGATTTTTAACGGTTGCAGACGCCACCGCCAACTGACGCGATGCAGATTTGGCCTTTTTACCCATCGCAGTTAAATCCATGCTGATCCGCCCTTTCTATATACATAATACATACGTCGATTTCAAATTACCGACTGCCAAACAGAATATATACCCTTATTGAGCCCGATCCGGCGCCTGAAACACCGTTCCAATATTTTCACCATTTAATAATCTGTAAATATCATCAAGATCCCGGCCCGAAATAATTGCCATATCCACACCGGCCTGCATGGCGATCTGCGCAGCCTGCAATTTGGTTACCATACCGCCCGTTCCGCGCCAGGTTCCGGCGCCGCCGGCCGTCTCAAATAACGCGGGCGTAACTTCCCGCACAATATCGATCTTTCGGGCGTCTGCATGTTCTTTGGGATTTTGATCATACAGCCCGTCGATATCCGTAATAATCACCAGCAAATCTGCCCGCACACAATCCGCAACAATCGCCGACAACGTATCGTTATCGCCAAAAATATCATTGGTCAGGATTTCATCTGTAGCGACCGTATCGTTTTCATTCACAATCGGAATCGCGTCATATCGCAGCAGTTCCTCCAATGTATTGACTACATTCTTCCTGCCGTCAACTTTCTCCACAACATCCCGTGTCATCAACACCTGCGCCACCGTCTTGTTATACTCAGAAAAAAATTTATCATAAATGAACATCAGCTCACACTGACCAATTGCAGCCGCAGCCTGCTTCTCCACCACCGTATCAGGCTTTTGGGTTAATCCCATACGATCCACACCCACGGCAATCGCACCAGACGAGACCAACACCACCTGTCTCTCATCATTTTTCAGATCTGATAAAATCCGTGCCAACTGATCTATTGTTTTAAAATCCGGCTTTCCGTTTTGATGTGTCAGCGTAGACGTCCCAACTTTAAACACAATCCGCTTGGCATTTTTCAACGACATCTTTTTCATCCAACTCTCTTAAAAATCAATATCTCATAAAAACGGGCAGATTCAAACTACATGACAAAATCATAACATTGTGAATCATCAGCGTGATAAATAATATCGCGACAAATGCTTTTATGCAAATCAACTGTCCGTTTCATCTTTCTGCCGCCACATTGTCTCAAAAGCTCCGGACAAGATGCGCAGCAAGACAATATTATTGTAGTATTATAGCATTCCTCTGCCCGATACACAAGGTCAATTGCAAAAAATAATTTAAAAATAATCTGCGTTGTAAATAGATGTGACCCACAAAGCAGTAAATATTCCCACGTGGTATTGATGCAGGTTGTACAATGACGA
>CALWVC010000115.1 GCA_944384865.1 uncultured Clostridia bacterium | reverse complement strand
GGATTTACTGAAACAGCAGGCAATCCGGTTGGGTGCTAACCCGGATTCCAAACAGGCGGCGATCGATCTGTTGATCGGACTGCATGAACAGGCCGGCAATGTGGAGGATGTTGCCGCATATCGGGAGGAGATTCTCAAGCGCGAGGCCAATGGTACCACGGCGGTTGGAGACGGTATCGCGATTCCCCATGCGAAATGTTCGGCGGTGAAACAGCCGGGGCTGGCAGCTATTACTGTGCCGGAAGGCGTTGATTATCAGGCGCTGGATGGAAAACCCTCAAACATTCTGTTTATGATTGCCGCGCCCGATGACGGCGATGTACATCTGGAAGTATTGTCCCGTCTGATGACGCTGCTGATGGACGAACAGCTGCGCGTGCAGTTGCTGGCAGCGAAAACACCGGAAGAATTTTTAGCAGCAATCGACCGGAAAGAGGCTGAGCGGTATGGGCAGCCGGAGCAAAAGGTTGAAGCAGTGCAGCAACCGCAGGGTTATCGGATTTTGGCGGTAACTGCCTGCCCGACCGGTATTGCACATACGTTTATGGCGGCTGAAGCGCTGGAAAAGGCGGGCGCAAAACTGGGCTATCCGCTGAAGGCTGAAACTAATGGATCCGGTGGCGCGAAGAATGTATTGACCCGGGCTGAAATTCAGGCGGCGGATGGCATTATTATTGCTGCGGATAAAAATGTGGAAATGGCACGCTTTGATGGCAAA
This sequence comes from uncultured Clostridia bacterium, assembly GCA_944384865.1. GTDB lineage: Bacteria > Bacillota > Clostridia > Oscillospirales > Acutalibacteraceae > RUG14109. The sequence goes on along the minus strand of CALWVC010000115.1, from coordinate 4,499 downwards.
AAGGTATTGAAAGTTTCGGTATCCGACGGTATCCGTAAGCCGGAAGAGCTGATTCAACGTGTGATTTCCGGGAATGTGCCGGTCTACCACCACGAGGGTGAGGGCGGCGTTGTACAAAGCGAAGGTAAGGAAAGTGTCGGCCGGCAGATTTATAAGCATCTGATGAACGGTGTATCGCATATGCTTCCTTTTGTTATCGGCGGCGGTATTATGATTGCGCTGGCGTTTCTGATTGATACCATTGCCGGCGCGCCGACAGATGCCAATTTTGGAACGTATACGGCGGCGGCGTCTTTCTTTAAGAATATCGGAAATCTGGCGTTTGGGTTTATGCTGCCGGTATTGGCGGGCTTTATTGCCATGAGCATCGCAGACCGGCCTGGGTTGGCGGTCGGCTTTGTAGGCGGCATGATTGCCACCCAGGGGTGTACGCTGATGAGCCCCGCAGGAGATTCCACGGCGGTATCCGGCTTTATCGGTGCGCTGATCGCCGGTTTTGTGGCAGGCTATCTGGTGCTGGGGCTGCGTTGGCTGTTCTCGTTCCTGCCCAAGAGTATGGAAGGCATTAAACCGGTATTGATTTATCCGTTGCTGGGCGTGGTATTGATCGGTGTGTTTATGTGTGCGATCAATCCGGCAGTGGGCTGGCTGAATACGGCGATTTCTGATGGTCTGAAATCTATGGGAACTGCCAGCAAAGTATTAATGGGCGCTGTTTTGGGTGGTATGATGGCCATTGATATGGGCGGTCCGTTTAACAAAGCCGCCTATGTATTTGGCACAGCTTCGCTGGCAACCGGAGACTTTGACGTCATGGCGGCGGTCATGATCGGCGGTATGGTGCCTCCGATCGCAATCGCGCTGGCAACCACCTTCTTTAAAAAGAAATTCACGCCGGAGGAGCGTAAATCCGGCCCGATCAACTATATTATGTGTCTGGGCTTTATTACTGTAGGCGCGAGCCCGTTTGCGGCAGCGGATCCGCTGCGGGTGTTGCCGTCGTGTATTATTGGATCTGCGGTGGCGGGCGGTATCTCCATGGCGTTTAACTGCACGCTGCAGGCACCGCACGGTGGTATCTTCGTGTTCCCGGTAGTGGGCAATGTGCTATGGTATGTCGTAGCGCTGGTTGTCGGATCTTTAGTGGCTATGTTGCTTTTGGCGCTGCTAAAAAAGACGGTTCCTCAGGAGCAGAAAGCGTAAACAGAGTGATGCGGAGAGGATGATAACAATGGTTTCAAAAAAAGTGACGGTGGTCAATGCGCAGGGCTTCCATATGCGCCCCGCAGGAGTGTTTGCCGGAGAAATGGGTAAATTTCAATCGGACGTGACGATTATGTTCGGCGGGCGTCCGGTAAACGCCAAAAGCCTGATGAATATTATCGCCGCCTGCATCAAATGCGGTGCGGAGATTGAGATTGTCTGTGACGGACCGGATGAACAGGCCGCACTGGATAAAGCCGTGGAAATGGTGGAGTCTGGATTGGGCGAATAAAAACGGTAACAGGCCGTGCGTATATCGCACGGCCTGTATGGGAAAGGATGAACATAGATGGTAAAGGGAATCGGCGCGTCTGCCGGGATCGGTCTTGGAACTGCGTTGCTGGTCACAGAGCAGCCGGTAACATATACGCCGCATACGCCGGAGGATCCGGCAGCGGAGCAACAACGGTTTGACGCTGCGTTTGAGGCGTTTTGTACTAGGACGCAGAGCATGGCGGAAAATATGGATCAGCGCTCTGATACGGCACAGGGGGATATTCTGCGCGGGCACATTCTGATGCTGCAGGATCCGTTTATGCAGCAGCAGATTGCCGACAGCATCCGAGACGGAAGCTGCGCCGAAGCTGCGCTGGAGGCGGCTTGCGATATGTTCATCACTGTGTTTTCGGCCTCTGACGATGAATTGACCAGACAGCGCGCGGCGGATGTGCGGGATATCAAAACCCGGATGCTGAAAATCCTGCTCCATATTGAGGATATGGATTTATCGCAGCTTCCCGTCGATACGGTTTTGATCGCTGATGAACTGACGCCGTCGATGACCGCAGGTATGCAGGCGGAGCATGTATCGGGTATTGTAACGCAAAAAGGTGGTAAAACCTCGCATTCGGCGATTCTGGCGCGGGCGTTGGGTATTCCGGCAGTGTTGGGCGTATCGGACGCGCTGCAACAGGCGGCCAACGGCGATTTGATTGGTGTGGACGGCGGCAGCGGTTTTGTGTATTTTCGGCCGGACGGGCAGCAGCAGGTGAAGCTTACACAACAGCGGCAGGTTTATTTGCAGCGTTTGCACCGGCTGGAGCAGTATCGCGGTAAGACTACGGTAACCGCTGACGGGCGACAGATTGAGCTGGTCGCCAATATCGGAAATCCGAAGGATCTGGAGCAGGTATTGGCCAACGACGCTGAAGGAATTGGCCTGTTTCGCACCGAATTTCTGTTTATGGATCGGGACAGCATGCCCTCGCAGGAGGAGCAGTTTTCAGCCTACAAGCAGGTTGCAGCAGCAATGCGCGGTAAACCGGTGATTATCCGCACGCTGGACGTTGGCGGAGATAAAGATATTCCCTATCTGGGGATGCAGCGGGAGGAAAATCCGTTTTTGGGTTACCGGGCGGTACGATACTGTTTGCAGCATCCGCAGGATTATGAGGCGCAGCTGCGGGCGCTGGTGCGTGCTGCGGCATATGGAGATATTCGGATTATGGTGCCGCTGGTAACCGGTTTGCAGGAGCTGCGGCAGGTCAAAGAAATGGTGCGCAGACTGGAGCAGGATTGCGCGCGACAGGATATCCCGCACGGCGAACATGTGCCGGTTGGGGTGATGATCGAAACGCCGGCCGCCTGTATGATTGCGGATCTGCTGGCCAAAGAAGCAGATTTCTTCAGTATTGGCACCAACGATCTGACCCAGTATATTCTGGCGGCAGATCGCGGAAATCCGCAGGTGGAATATTTATATTCGGTTTATCATCCGGCTGTGCTGCGTGCCATACAACATGTAATTGCCTGCGCGAAGCAACAGAATATCCCGGTGGGAATGTGCGGGGAATCCGCCGCTGATCTTGCGTTGGCGCCGCTGCTGATCTCGTTCGGACTGGATGAATACAGCGTAACGCCCCGGTCGGTATTGGAAGTGCGGGCCAATCTGGCACAGTGGACGCAGGGAGAAGCGGACGCTGTAGCCGCGCATGCGATGGCGCTGGATACAGAAACGGCGGTGCAGGCGTATTTACAAGACTGTGTAAAAGCCTGAATCGGGGCATCGATTGCGTTCCGCTGCGGAAAAAGGTAGATCAAAGATCACAAAAAACAGTGAACAGGTTCGTTTTTTAACGGGCCTGTTCACTGTTTTAAAGATATAGGGAGACAGAAAATTCCGAAAAATGCAAGGCGATCCGCGGTTTGTTATAAAGGGGAGACAGATCGGACCGGTGCAGCAAGGCGTGCACTGCGGGTCCTGTCAGCCGCTGTTTTTGGGTAACGCGTTATCGGTCATTGTATTTTGCGCAAAGCTTTATTGAGGCCGGCAGCGCAAAAAAAGGCCAAGATTACCGATAGGATATCTTTTATCAAATAGGGGGCGCTGCTGAGCAGGAACCCATCAAGCAACGGTAGGGCAGTTACGAAAGAAAACCAGACCGCCCCAAATAAATGACATAACGCCAAACCGGCGACCGACAATAAAAGGATCAGCAGCGGATGGTTAAAGCGCCGGGTTAGCCCCAGACACAGCGCCATCAGCAGAAATCCGATCAGAAAACCGCCGGTCGGGCCAATCAGAGCGGTCAGTCCTGCCTTGAAATTGGCAAATACCGGTACACCGATCGCGCCGATTATAAGGTATAAACCTACTGAGAACAGACCGTAGTTCCAGCCCAGAATATACGCCAGCAGAGCTACGGCAAAGGTTTGCAGTGTGAGCGGAACGCCAAACGGCGTGGGAATGGAAATCTGGGACAGCACCGCTAAAACTGCGGTCATCAGAGCGGTCAGCACCAGATTATATAATGCGCGACGGCGTTTGGATATAGACACTGTTTTTTCCATTTTTAAATCTCTCCTAACTGAATGCTGATTTCACCGGAGGCCAGCACCTGTTTGCCGCCGTCAGCGTATTGTACATGTAAATTGGCGTTGTTATCAATATCGGTGACAAGCGCTGTTTTTGAACCGTCTTTCAGCAGAACCTGCACCTGTTTGCCCAGCACGATGGAGCGGGAACGATATTCTGCCATAAAGGTTTTTTCAGATAGATGTGTATAGTAGAAACCGAAACGGTTCAAAAATGCAGCGATGATTTTAGCGCGGACGCTGTTGACGCCCGGTTGTTGCAACAGGCTGCCGGCGATGGTGCGCAGATGTTCCGGAAATCCGTCTTTTGGCGGGCTGATGTTGATACCGATCCCCAAAACGGCATATCGCAGGCCGCCGCCTTCAATGTCTATCGCAGCTTCGGTGAGAATACCACAGACTTTTTTATTGTTGTAATACAG
>CALWVC010000114.1 GCA_944384865.1 uncultured Clostridia bacterium | reverse complement strand
TACAACAAACGAGAACATCACTCTTTCTGCATTGGCTGTAACCGGAAGTATAAATATTTCTTCTAACGGAGGAAATATTTTCTTTGGAAAGTTAGAGGTAGGAAATGCTCTATGCCTAACTGTCAAAAACGGAAATATTGAGGGAACGGTTATTGGAAGCTATGATGATTTTGCAATTCGATCAGAAATCAAAAAAGGCAAGAGCAATTTGCCGGATAATAAAACCGGTGGAGAAAAAACGCTAAATGTGTCCAGCAATAACGGCAACGTCAATATTGAGCTGGTAAACGACGAATCGTAATTTTAAAAACCGTTGTTTTGTAGTTTGAGAACAGATACAAACGTCGGTGTGGGGGAGGTATTTCCGCTTGCGCATTCGGTTTATTATGGAATGTTCCGCAGTAGAGTATAATGAGGCCTTGCACCATGCGGCTTTGCATATGTGGTAAACGCATAGGTCATGGTTTTAATTCCTACCTCCAAAAATAGCGTTCTATTGCGAAACAAAAGAGAGAAGGCAGGCAAGAAACGATTTGCTTCTTGCCCGCCTTTTTCGCACCATGTATGGCAGCTACCCTATTTCAGTTCGTGATACTGTTTTATGAGTAGCTCCCATATAAAAGGATGTTTTTATTCATAAAAAATTTAAAAATTTCCCTCTTGACTTAGAGTAAACTCCAGGCTTTATAATAACAATATATATGAAAAGGCTGGTGAAAGACATTGACAATAAAAGAAGTCAGCGAAAAATATAATATTACGCAAGATACGCTTCGTTATTATGAGCGTGTTGGTATGATTCCCACCGTTACCAGAACTTCCGGCGGAATCCGTGATTATCAGCCCAAAGATTTGAGTTGGGTCGAACTTGCCCTGTGTATGAGAAGCGCAGGTCTGCCGGTAGAGTCGATGATCGAATATGTCAGGCTGTTTCAGCAGGGTGACTCGACTTTTGCCGCCAGGCTCCAGCTTTTACAGGATCAAAGAGAGGTGTTGTTGGAACAGCGTAAACAGATCGACGAAACTCTTGACCGATTAAACTATAAGATCGCAAGATATCAGGTTGCGGTTGAAACCGGAAAATTAACCTGGAAGGAAGAATAGGTATGTATATAGAAAATATTAATGCTCCTGCAGACGTTAAAAAGCTGAATGAGGAGCAACTGGCTGTTCTGGCGACAGAGATACGGGAAGCTCTATTGACCAAATTAAGTCGGCATGGCGGACATTTTGGGCCGAATTTCGGTATGGTAGAAGCGACAATCGCGCTGCATTATGTATTTGAATCTCCGAAGGATAAGTTGGTGTTTGACGTGTCTCACCAAACCTATCCCCATAAAATGCTGACCGGCCGAAAAGACGCTTTTCTTTATGAAGAGCGCTATGACGATGTGTCTGGCTATAGTAATCCCAAGGAAAGTGAACATGATCATTTCACAGTGGGTCATACGTCCACATCGATCAGCCTGGCCTGTGGGCTTGCAAAGGCCAGAGATTTAAAAGGAGAAGACGGAAATGTAATCGCAATTATCGGCGATGGTTCTCTGAGTGGCGGCGAAGCGCTGGAGGGCCTCGATTTTGCTGCGGAACTACATGGCAATCTGATTATTGTTGTGAATGATAATGATATGTCTATTGCGGAAAATCACGGTGGACTTTACGGCAATCTGAAGCTGTTACGGGAAACGGACGGTAAGGCGGCTTGCAATCTGTTTCGCGCGATGGGTCTCGAGTATCTGTTTGTCGGGGCGGGAAACAATATTCATGACCTGATCGCTGGCTTTCAACAGGTGAAAGACAGCAAAGCGCCTGTCGTTGTTCATATCTGCACGCAAAAGGGAAAGGGATATGCGCCCGCACAAGCGCATAAAGAGCGCTGGCATTTCAGCGGCCCGTTTGATATTGCGACAGGAAAACCGCTGTATGATTTTGGCGAGGAGGATTACTCGAGCGTGACTGCGGAATATCTCCTGCAGCAAATGAAAAAAGATCAGAAGATCGTTGCGATCACGTCCGCTACGCCAACCGTACTCGGTTTTACAGAAGATAAACGCAAACAGGCCGGAAAGCAATTTGTCGACGTTGGTATCGCAGAGGAAACAGCAGTTGCACTCGCGTCCGGTATTGCGGCCGGCGGCGGTAAACCGGTTTACGGTGTATACAGTACCTTTATTCAGCGTGCTTTTGATCAGCTTTCACAGGATTTGTGCATTAATGGCAATCCGGCGACCATCGTGACTTTTGGCGCTTCTGTTTATGGCATGAACGACATAACGCATCTTGGTATTTATGATATTCCGATGATGGCGAATATTCCAAATCTGGTCTATATGGCGCCTACAACCAAAGAAGAGTATTTGGCGATGCTTGCTTGGAGCATCGGACAGACGGATCATCCTGTGGCTATTCGTGTGCCGGGTGGACAGATGGTTTCCGAAGGAAAAACGGTTACGAAGGATTTTGGACAATTGAACACCTACGAAGTTACACAGACAGGCGGCCGGATCGCCATCATAGGGCTGGGAACATTCTATGCGCTGGGGCAGGGCGCGGCAGAATGTATTGAACAAAAAACAGGAATACGCTCTACGGTTATCAATCCTTATTACATTACCGGTTTGGATGAGAATCTTCTGCAAGAGCTGAAAAAAGAGCATGATATCGTCGTTACACTGGAGGACGGTATTCTCGACGGCGGTTTCGGTGAAAAGATCGCCCGGTTTTACGGAGCGTCTGCCGTAAAGGTTTTGAATTTCGGACTGAAAAAGGAATTTCTTGACCGTTACGACACTGATGAAATTTTAAAGAAAAATCATTTGACAGTCGAACAGGTTGCCGAAGATATCTTGAAATTGCTGTAAGAGCAGGAGGTAAGAAAAGTGAGCAGACAAATACTTGTTATATCCGCCAGCCCGCGCCGGGGAGGTAATTCCGACACACTTTGTGATGAATTTATACGCGGTGCGACCGAAGCGGGCAATATTGTGGAAAAGGTTTTTCTGCGGGATCAGAATATCTGTTACTGTATCGGATGCGGCGTGTGCAATAACACGCACAAATGCGTTCAGAAGGATGATATGGCGGATATTTTGGATAAAATGGTGAAAGCGGACGTTATTGTGTTCGCGACGCCGGTATATTTTTATACGATGGACGGTCAGTTAAAAACGCTGATTGATCGTACTGTACCCCGGTATACGGAGATCTCCGGAAAAGAATTTTACTACATCGTTACGGCAGCGGATACGGAAGTTGCCAATATGCAAAAAACAATCGAGGGGATTCGCGGCTTTACGCTGGATTGTTTAGACCAATCGGTTGAGAAGGGGATTCTTTATGGCGTAGGCGTTTGGAGGGTCGGAGATATTCAGAAGACCCAAATGATGATAGAGGCGTATAAAATGGGCAAAAATGCATAATAGAGCCGATATAAATCAGATGTGTGGCCTATCGTTTGAATTATGAATATAAATCAGACGTAAAAAAGCACGGATCATTGATGCGTTTTTGCGCCATATCCCAGTTAATAAAATGGTCAGGGAGGGTGTTATGCCTGCTTTTATGCTGATGGCGGTCTGTCTGTTTGTCACAGGCGGCATTTACATGACCACCAGATTTTATCGTTTTGGTTTTATCCGGCGAGTCAGGAACAGGAGCAAATTACTGGCGTGGCTGGTTTCAGCGTTGCCGGTTATTGTGTTTATTATTTTGACGCTGACCGGAATTCTGGAAGCGGTCGTTGTTGCAATTCATCTGGCAGCGGCTTTTTTGATTTGTGATCTGATCGGCCTGATTTTGAAAAAACTCTTTGGTAAAACATTTACATGCTATCTGGCTGGAATTTTAGCGATTGCACTGACCGGCGTTTATATGGGATACGCGTGGATAAACGCACATACAGTCGTTCGGACTGATTATACAATCGCTGCGTCTAAATCACTTGGAGACGCCGGCTCTTTGCGGATTGCGCAAATTACCGACGCGCATATCGGAACGACTTTCAGCGGAGAAAAGCTGGCGGATTATATAACGGAGATTATGGCCTGTCAACCGGATCTGTTGGTGATCACGGGCGATTTTACAGACGAAGATACCTCTTATACGGATATGGTACAGGCCTGCAGTGCGTTGGGTAAATTTGATATTGGGTACGGCGTGTACATGGTGTTCGGCAATCATGATCTGAACACATACAGCGCCAATCCCGCCTATACGCCTGAACAACTGATAACCGAACTGCAAAAAAACAACGTGCACATTTTGCAGGACGAGACGGTTTTGGTAGACGACCGGTTTTATATTTGCGGTCGGCAGGATCGTACGGTTCGATCCCGTAAGCCAGTTTCAGAATTGCTGTCGGGTATTGATTCTTCAAAATTTGTGCTGTTGCTGGATCATCAGCCGGTGGAATATCAGGCGGCGGCGGAAGCGGGAGTCAGTTTGATGCTTTCTGGACATACGCACGGCGGGCAACTGTTCCCGTTACAGTTTACAGATACGCTGACCAGCAGTAATGAAATGGTTTATGGAATTCGAAACGCAGGCCAAACGGCATATATTGTAAGCTCTGGAATTTCAGAATGGGGCATTGCGTTGCGGACCGGCGTTGCGACTGAATATGTGATTATTGATGTGCAGTGAAAAAGCATCTGTCAGGAGGAATTTATTAAATATCCGGAGAGCTAAAACGTCCGAATCTTTCGTTTGTTCATTTTCCAGGATTTATATGTTATATTTTGTAATTAATAGATAATAATTTTAAATAATTATTATCTATTTTAATGCTTGTTTTTTTGAGATTGTTTCCGGTATACTGTTTACAGCAAAGACACGATTTTATACACAAAGAAAGGAACATACAACATGAAAAAGCTATTATCCGTCGCGTTGTCCGTTGTCTTACTTGTTTCGGCCGTCGTAATTGGTCAAGGTTTTACACAGGCTGAAACCTACGATCCGGGAGCAGCTGTAAGAACTTTTGATCTCTCTGCTGCAGATTTTGTAAAAAACATCAAAGCTGGTTGGAATTTAGGAAACACGCTAGAATGCTATACCAAAAGCGGTACCGTTACATATGGTTGGTCCAATTGCGAGCTTAACGGGAATCCGCAGGACGCTAATGGAAACATTGTTACAGATCCTACATACTGGGAATCTACCTGTTCCTGGAGTCATTACACAGTTACTTCACAGGCGCTGATCAATACCGTAAAACAGGCGGGATTTAATGCCATTCGGATTCCCTG
>CALWVC010000113.1 GCA_944384865.1 uncultured Clostridia bacterium | reverse complement strand
ATACATCAAATAATCAAAAGTACCACGAATATGACAGAGAACAATCTCTAAACAAAATTGGTTAGGCTTTGTCGAGTTTGAATAAATCTGTCGAAGAGCAAACTGATTTTTTAAAAATAATTTACTCCAACGTAGAACCAGACCTTATGAGAACCTAACTCATAGGGTCTGGTCTTTTATGCGCACATAGTGAAAAAACCCGAAAACACGGCGCTTTTGATAATAAAATTACGATTTTACTGACATTTTGAGTTTTGCAAACTCTCAAAGTAGAAATGTTTGTAGGGCAAGAAATTTTTACAAAATCATTTTGGCAACAACATCAGACAGATACTTTATTTTAGATTATATATTCATTTCGGTATTCCGTCGGGCTTTTGCCGGTCCATTTTCGGAAAGTTTCTGCTTAATAGCTGGCGCCGGCAAACCCGGTCTCTCCTGTGATTTTGATATAAAGCGGGCAAGTGAAATTACCAAAATAACGGTCTTCCATTTGTGATCCGAGAGATACAGACAGATAATGGAACGAGACAGACAAACGCAATGATATGCAAAAACTGCGGTTACCGGATTTTGTTTGAAGAGACTATTCAGAGGATCATATCTGTATCGCTGCATCAGAATGGCAAAACCGGGAGGACGTGTCTGTTAGAACTTGTTCGACGAAAATATAAAAAATTGTTCGATCCTCTTGACATATACCCCCTGGGCGTATATAATAATATACACCCAGGGGGTATGTTTGATAAAGGGGCTGTTTAGATGGATCAACAACATTGCGGTTGCCACAAAATAAAAGAGCGGACCGAAGCGGAATACAAAAGCCTGATACATCGGCTGAACCGGATTGAAGGGCAGATCCGCGGCATTCGCGGTATGGTGGAAAAAAGCGCGTATTGTCCGGATATTCTGGTGCAGGCGGCAGCGGCCAACGCTGCGCTGCATGCGTTTAGCCGGGAGCTTTTGGAAAATCATATTAAAACCTGTGTGGTGCGGGATATTCGTGCGGGCCGGGATGAAACGGTGGATGAGCTGGTTGCGACGCTGCGCAAGCTGATGAAATAGATCGGCCGACCGCCGGTATAGCCAAAAGCATGGTGCTAAGACAGAATCCGTACAGAGCAGGTTTTATGCGGAGATTCTACGATGCGACTGTTGGTAATATGGCAAAACCATATGTCGTTTGCGTTTACTGTTAAAAAGCAGGTAAGCATGCTTAAAATATTGCGCATCAGGGGATTATAAGTGATGATCCGATCCGGCGTTAGGAGGGATTGATATGGATCAGTATACAATTACCGGGATGAGCTGTGCAGCGTGCAGCGCCCGGGTAGAAAAGGCGGTATCGAAAGTGCCCGGCGTTACGGCGTGTTCGGTGAACCTGCTGACCAATTCCATGGGCGTTACCGGAACTGCAACGCCTGAGATGATTATTGCAGCGGTAGAACAGGCGGGGTATGGCGCGTCTCAAAAAGGCGGCAAAGCTGCGCAGAGCCAACATGCAGCGGCAGCGGGTGAAGAGGCGCTTGCCGACAGGGACACGCCTGCCTTAAAACATCGGCTGATCGCATCGCTGGTGTTTTTGGCGGCGTTGATGTATGTTTCCATGGGGCATATGATGTGGAACTGGCCGCTGCCATCTTTTTTTGAACAGAATTATGTGGCGGTAGGGCTGGTGCAGATGCTGCTGACCATTGCGGTTATGGTCATTAACCAGAAGTTTTTTATCAGCGGTTTTAAGGGGTTGATACACGGTGCGCCCAATATGGATACGCTGGTGGCTTTAGGAGCTACGGCGGCTTTTGGATATAGCACATATGCGCTGTTTGCGATGACTGCGGCGCAGGCGCAGGGAGATCTGGCGGCCGCTCACGGTTATTTACATGAATTTTATTTTGAATCGGCTGCGATGATTCTGACGTTGATCACCGTAGGAAAAATGCTGGAGGCACGGTCAAAAGGGAAAACGACAGATGCGCTCAAAAGCCTGCTGCGGCTTGCGCCCAAAACCGCTGTGGTGCGCAGAAACAGCGAAGAAGTGACGATTCCCGTAGAACAGGTGACGCAGGGGGATTTGTTTGTTGTGCGTCCCGGAGAGCACATTCCGGTAGACGGGGTCATTACTGAGGGAAACAGCGCGGTCGATGAGTCTGCATTAACCGGTGAAAGTATTCCGGTAGATAAAACGGTGGGCGACGCCGTTTCGGCGGCGACAGTCAATCAGTCGGGTTATCTTTGTTGCAGGGCAACCAGGGTCGGAGAGGATACCACGTTGTCACAGATCATTAAAATGGTCAGCGACGCGGCCGCGACGAAGGCGCCTATCGCTAAGGTGGCCGATAAAGTTTCCGGCGTGTTTGTGCCCATTGTGATTGCGATTGCGGCGGTTACAACGATTATATGGTTGCTTCTTGGAAACGGCGTGGGGTTTGCGCTGGCGCGCGGTATTTCCGTGTTGGTAATCAGCTGTCCGTGTGCGCTGGGGCTGGCGACGCCGGTGGCGATCATGGTCGGCAGCGGCGTGGGCGCCAAAAACGGTATTTTATTTAAAACCGCAGTTTCGCTTGAAAAAGCCGGAAAGGTGCAGGTCGTGGCGCTTGATAAAACAGGCACCCTCACCCGGGGCGAACCGATGGTTACTGATCTTGTTCCGGAGGTTTCGATCAGCGCCGATGCATTGCTTGCCAATGCGTATGCGTTGGAAGCTAAAAGCGAGCACCCGCTGGCGAAAGCGGTCATCAAGCGGGCGCAGCAGGACGGTATTACACCGGCACAGGTGCAGGACTTTCAGGCACTGCCCGGAAACGGGCTGACCGCAACGCTGGACGGTCAAACAGTTTACGGCGGTAATCTGACGTTTATAAAGACAAAAACGGAAATTTCTGAGTCGGTAAAAAAACAGGCAGAGCAGTTTGCCGCGGCGGGCAAAACACCGCTGTTTTTTGCCAGAGACGGCCGATATCTGGGTATGATTGTCGTGGCGGACGTTATCAAGGAAGACAGCGCGCCGGCGGTTCGAGAGCTTCAGAATATGGGTATTCGCGTGGTGATGCTGACAGGCGACAATGAACGCACCGCCCAGGCCATTGGCCGGCAGGCAGGGGTAGACGAGGTGATCGCCGGGGTTCTGCCGGATGGGAAAGAAGCGGTTGTCCGGCAATTGTCGAAGCACGAAAGCGTGGCGATGGTCGGCGACGGCATCAACGACGCGCCGGCGCTGACAAGGGCGGACATCGGCATTGCCATCGGCGCAGGAACAGATATTGCCATTGATGCCGCGGATGTTGTGCTGATGAATAGCCGATTGTCTGATGTTCCGGCAGCGATACGGCTGAGCCGCGCGACATTGCGAAATATTCATCAAAATTTATTCTGGGCGTTTTTTTACAACATGATTGGTATACCGCTGGCGGCGGGTGCGTTTATCGCGTTGCTTGGCTGGCAGCTCAATCCGATGTTTGGCGCGGCGGCAATGAGTCTGTCCAGCTTTTGTGTTGTTTCTAACGCGCTGCGGCTGAATTTTTTAAACATTCACAGCGCGAAAAGAGATCATAAATTAAAAACCAAAATGAAAAAGGAGAAAACGGTTATGGAAAAAACGATGAAAATTGAAGGTATGATGTGCGGCCATTGTGAGGCACGAGTAAAAAAAGCGCTTGAAGAACTGCCCGGCGTGACCCAGGCTGTTGTGGATCATACAGCCGGAACGGCAGTGGTGACCTTGAATGCCGATGTTTCAGATGAGACGTTGAAAAAAGCAGTGGAAGATCAGGGGTATACTGTACAGGGCTGACAAAATCATATTTTGGCTCTGTGTTGCGGAGGATAAGTGGATCCAGCCGTTGTTGAGCGTTTTATCTATCGTTGCTGATGGGTAATCAAGGCAGGAAAGCTATGTCAGAGCTTCCCTGCCTATTTGAATTTTGAAAGAAAATAAACCGTGCCAATCAATTGAGCGACGATCAGACGGGGTCGCATTATCTGTTGATGAAACGGATTTATACTTGCTGCTTGCCGTCATGCAAGCACGTCTCGTTTCCCGTTGTTTTAAGTCCCGTTGCCACCAGGGGTAATAGTGCTTCCCTGACAACCCCGGAAGAATATATGCGGAAAGTCCTGAAACGCTGTACAGATAGATTATAACCACGTTGCAGAGCTCTGCGGTAAGTTTTAAAGTATATATCTTTCAAGCGAAACACGGGAGAGTCTCACATAAAATACATAAAAAGCCCTGCTGTAATAATTATTATAGAATAATACAAGGAGACTAATATGAAAATTATTAAAAAATGGGAATTCTATAGCGCTACATTGGCGTGTTTAGCCGCAATCGTTGTCTGTGTCATTTGTGATTCCTGTCTTACGGGGCATTTATTATGGTCTATGGTAACAGCGTTATCCGTAATCTTTGGCTGGCTGGTGTTATTTCCCGCATACAAGGCAAAAAATAAAGTAGTAAAGAAATATTTGATTGCCATCAGCATAATTATTATTCCATATTTATCAGGTTTAAGCATTATATTGAGGTCATCAATTATTGGAACAATGGGAAATCTGATTGCCATTTTGTCTATTGTGGCAGTATGGAAATATATGCAGTTTTTATAAAATGTCAGAAAAGAATTTTTCTGGCAATAGCACTATGTTTACTTGTTGTAATACCGTTAGTGTGTGGAATAACGCATATCTCTATTTTATTGAAACTGTTCATGTAGACCCTATTTCTGATTTATTTCATGTTATTACAACATTAGTGTTAAGTGTTATTTGTTTAACCATAGATTTTGCCAAAGTACACATCAATAATGATGAGGAGTGAATATACGCATGAATTATATTTTTATACATCGACTTGGACAACTTCCAATAAGTTGGGATAAAACAATATCTTACTTCCCGAATGACATAAAAGTATTCTGTCCTCACCTATCTGAGCTTGTGAACAGTCAAAAGTTACATATGATAAATTGTATAAAGCATTTGAAACTCAATGCAGTTTTAAAGAACCCCCATTGTATTTGTGCGGTGTTTCTCTTGGAGCTGTTTTGGCGACGCAATATATTTAACTATCCGCAAAATGTGAACTCTTTGATTATGATTGCCCCACAGTAGGAGCATTTCAAAATCCGGCGGCTCTTTGCCTCTGGTCATTTTATGATGGGTCAGGCTGTTCGTCAAACAGCGATCTGGTGGCAACGCCGTAATAGGCGGCGAGTCTGTCCAGTATTTTCACAGATGGGTTGGCTTTGCC
>CALWVC010000112.1 GCA_944384865.1 uncultured Clostridia bacterium | reverse complement strand
TATCTGCCCATTATTAAAGATATTCTGGGCGACGAATGGAAAAACGTCGGCATTAATACGCTGTAAACGCTGATCAATCCGGTGGATCCACCGTAATTTCCCATATGCTGCAAAACATGGTTGTTAAGGTAAAAGGAACAGAGGGATCTACAGAATGTATGAGCAAAAACACAGGCTTGGCGCCAGCCGCACCGACGCCCAGGGATACTTGAAGCCCGGCGGGATCATCGACTTCATGCAGGACTGCTCCTGCTTTCAGCTGGATGCTGATCCCACACTGTCCGCTTATTTTCGGCAGCACGGCGTAGGCATGTATCTGGCCTCCCGGCAAATCGATATCCTGCGACTGCCGCGATACGGTGAAGAACTAACGGTGCGCACCTTTGTATATGCCTGCAACCGACTGTACGGCCATCGAAATACCTTTATTTATACAGACGGGGAGCCTTGTATCAAAAGCGACTGTACCGGCGTGTTTGTAGACCTGTCCAGCGGCCGGCCCTATAAAATGCCGCAGGAGATCCTTGACGCCGTTCCAATGGATCCGCAGCAGGATATGCAGGTGCTTCCCCATAAATTTGAGCTTCCCGCAGACGGATGGCAACCGTATCCGCCGACGCCGGTGTTGCGTTGTCAAATCGATCAGAATCGCCACGTAAACAACGCCCGGTATCTGGACGTTGCCGCAGAATATCTGCCGGAGGATTTCAGATATAACCGGATCCGCATCAGCTATAAGACGCCCGCCAGATATGGAGATGTGTTTTACCCGGCAACATGCCAAAAAGACGGCGTCTGCTATGTTTCGCTGGCCGACCAATCCGACAGGTTGTATTGCGTCACCGCTTTTACCATTCTATAAAAACCGCCGGAAATACCGGCCTGCGGCCATTCATACGTCCCTGACAATACAGGGACGTTTTTCGCGAAAAACACTGGTTTTTTCACGTTTATGTCTTGCAAAATACCGGCGGATATATTAGAATATATTTAAATGTTTTCAAACCAACACAAGGAGATCGATACGATTGCTGTATTCCCAGATGAGCAAAGAACAGCTGACAGCGGAGCAACAGGATCTGCAAGCTGCATACCAGGCATTTCAACAGAAGAAACTGTGTTTAGACATGTCGCGGGGCAAGCCCGGCGCCGACCAGTTGGACCTTTCCAATGAAATTTTAAACGCGGTGACCGCGCCGGATTATAAAATCGAAAACGGTATGGACGCCCGAAATTACGGTGGGCTGGATGGCATTGATGAGATGAAGCGTCTGTTTTCAGAAATCTTCGGTATGCCTACTGAAGATATCATCATCGGTGAAAATTCGTCGCTGCATATGATGTTTGACGCCATCGCGCAGGCGGTTTCCAGAGGTCTGGGCGGCGAACGCCCCTGGGCGACGCTGGAGCATGTAAAATTTTTATGCCCCGCGCCCGGTTATGACCGGCACTTCGGCGTCACCGAATATTTCGGCATCGAAAACATTACCGTTCCAATGACCGAAACCGGGCCGGATATGAACATTGTGGAAGAACTGGTCAAAGACCCGATGGTCAAGGGTATCTGGTGTGTGCCTAAATATTCCAATCCCGACGGCATCACCTATTCCGATGAAACTGTCCGGCGGATGGCTGCGTTACAGCCGGCGGCAAAAGATTTCCGGATCATGTGGGACAATGCGTATATCGTCCACCACTTATACGGAAAAGACGAGCCGTTATTGTGCCTATATACCGAATGTAAAAAACGGGGCACCGAAGATATGGTTCTGATGTTTGCGTCTACTTCCAAAATCACTCATCCCGGCAGTGGCGTAGCAGCCATGGCTGCCTCCAATAAAAACATCGCGCTGATCAAAAAACGGATGTCTTATCAGACGATCGGTCCGGATAAAGTCAACCAGCTGCGGCACGCCAGAATGTTTAAAAATCTGGCAGATGTACAGGCCCATATGGAAAAACACGCAAAGCTGATGCGCCCGAAGTTTGAAACGGTGTTAACCGCGCTGGACAGTCAACTTGCACCACGCGGTATCGGCCGCTGGCATCGGCCGAACGGCGGTTACTTTATCAGCTATTACGCGCCTCACGGCTGCGCGAAACGGATCGTGCAGCTTTGTAAAGACGCCGGGTTGACCCTGACGCCGGCCGGCGCGACTTATCCCTATGGCAAAGACCCGGACGACAGCAACATCCGGATTGCGCCGACCTACCCGCCTGTATCCGAACTGCAAACTGCAATGGAGCTGTTCTGCGTCGCAGCAAGACTGGCAGCCATTGAAAAGTTATTGTCATAATTTACATTTTACTGCAATTTATTGAATTGACTTTCAGACACTGTTAATATATAATACTATTATTGTTATAAACCTGACACGGAGGATGTGCTAATGAAAAAGAGTAGAAGAGCAACGTTCTTCATTGTCGCCGTCTTGATTCTCGGGTTTACTTATCTGGCCATATTCGGTATCAGCAACTATTATGGCGATATCAAAAAAACCTATGTCAAGGGCGTCAGTGATATCCGCTGGGGCATCGATATCCAGGGAGGCGTTGAAGCAGTGTTTATGCCCGAAGGAGACACTGCCGATATTACCGACGATGATATGGAAAAGGCGGAACAAATCATTAATATTCGCTTAACCGATAACAATATCACCGACGCAGAAGTTGATCGGGACAACATCAACAAACAGGTCATCGTCCGTTTCCCGTGGCAGAGCGATACCGCAGAGTTTGATCCGGTAGCCGCTGTAGAGGAACTGGGTGAAACGGCTCTGTTGACTTTCTGCGAGGGAACGGATAACTCCAAGGTATTGCTGTCTGGCTCGGCAGATGTTGCATCTGCCAGCGTCGGCGTTCAAAACGGAAACGAATATGTTGTACAGCTACAGCTGACCAGCCAAGGCACTCAGAAATTTGCCGAGGCTACACAGCGGCTGCAAGGCGAGGTCATCTCAATCTGGCTGGATGATACACAACTGTCTGCACCAACCGTGAATGCTGTCATCACCAACGGTCAGGCTATTATTGAAGGGGACTTTACTGCTGATTCAGCCAGTGAACTGGCCGAAAAAATCAATGCCGGCTCTCTGCCGTTCCGGCTGTCGGTTGACGATTCCAAACTGAGCATCGTCGACCCGACGCTGGGTCAGCAATCGCTGACCGTAATGTTGATTGCCGGACTGATTACCTACGGCATTATTGTAGTGATGATGGTTTTGCTATACCGGCTGACCGGTGTAGTCGCCGCAATTTCCATTACCGGGCAGATTGCCGGAATCTTTGCCTTTGTGTCAGGCTTCTTTCCGTCATTCCCCAGCTTTACGCTGACTGTTCCCGGTATCGCGGGCATCATCCTTTCCATCGGCATGGGTGTAGACGCCAATGTGATTATCGCCGAGCGTATTCGCGAAGAAATTCGATCTGAAAAAACCATTGACGGTTCTATTGCCGCCGGCTTTGACCGCGGATTTGCCGCTGTCTTCGACGGTAACGTTACCGTTGTGATCGTTTCTATTATTCTGATGGGCGCCTTTGGTCCGCCAAGTTCAATATGGGCAACGATTCTGTCTCCGCTGATGTTTATGTTCAATTCCTCAATTACGGGTTCGATCTACTCCTTTGGCTATACACTGCTGGTTGGTTCTATTTTCAACTTGCTCATTGGTGTGTATATGTCCAGATTTATGATCAGAAGCCTTTCCAGTTTCAAGGCTCTGAGAAAGCCCTGGCTTTATGGAGGTGTCAGCCATGCCAAATAATAGATCTGATATTAAATCATTGAATTTTGTTGGCAAATTCAAAATTTTTCTGACAATCTCCGTTGCGATCATCCTGCTGGGTGCAATCGTAAATATCGCATTTGGAACGGAACTGGACGTTGACTTTAAAGGCGGCACCATTTTGACCTATTCCTACGAAAACGAACTGGATACGGACCAGGTTGCCGCAATTGTCAAAGAACAATGCGGGCTGGACGTCGATGTTTCTGAAAGTGAAAACTATACCAGCGGCATTAAATCGGTCGTATTAACCGTGGCAGGCGATAATGCGGTTTCCACTGACAAACAAACTGAAATTATGCAAACGCTGCAAAATGAATTTGCAGATAACAATATTGCCTCTCCGAGTATGAATTCGGTGGCGCCCTCTATCGGCTGGAGCTTTTTCGCAAAGAGCATGTATGCTTTGGCATTGGCAGCTATTCTGGTTATCATCTATGTCGGCATCCGTTTTCGAAACATTGGCGGTATTTCTGCAGCAATTACCGCGCTGATTGCGCTGGTACACGACTGCGCGATCGCCTATTTTGCAGATGTGATTTTCCGCATCCCGCTGGATGATAACTTTATCGCCGTAGAACTGACGATCTTAGGTTACTCTCTGAACGATACCATCGTGATTTACGATCGAATCCGTGAGAATACCAAAATTTATGGAACGTCGATGTCCCATCGGGAACTGGTCAATCTGTCGATTACACAGTCTTTGCGCCGCTCACTGGTGACTTCTATTGCCACTTTTATCGCGATTTCAACCATCACGGTTGTCGCGGCTGTCGCCGGGTTGGAATCTATTTTAAGCTTCTCTATTCCGATGTCTATCGGCGTGATCGCCGGCAGCTTCTCTTCGATTTGTCTGGCGGGTCCGCTGTATGTATTGTGGCTGGAATTCAAAGACCGGCACAATATCGGCAAAAAGAAAAAAGGGAAACCCGTGTATTCCAACAAAAGCAAGGCCGCTAAAGCGTAAAACCACAGATTTTCAATAATCAGCTTTTGTATATGTAAACGATATAGCCGGCAGCGGTGATAAAGCATACGTTTTATCACCGCTGCTGTTTTATATGTTGCCAACAAAATGATTGTTGCGTACTTCGAAAAAAATAACAGCTTAAAAACTACTGAAACATGAAAATTCAATGCAATATTCTGCACATGGAACAGAAAAATCATCTGCAAAACCTGTGCACCTTTGAGCGGGCTGTCTCCGGTGAAAAAACTTGACAAATTCGAAATTTAATAGTATAATACCAAACATAAAATATCAATTTCACAGGGTAGATCCTAGTATTATTCTATACTGTTTTACTGCCAACAGGGTTAAAAATTCATCACCAGAAAACGGACAGATTTTGATCGGTACCGCTCGTCGACCCCGTCCGTTCCGTGTATGAATATATATGCGTTCAGTTAAATAAAAACCTGAATTCGTGCGTGTAGCGTAAAGCGTAAATCCAGCTTGGCGTTCGCTCTTTTTTTCTGCAAAAAAAAAAAAAAAAAAAAGCTATTTTTA
>CALWVC010000111.1 GCA_944384865.1 uncultured Clostridia bacterium | reverse complement strand
TTGCATGCACCGAGCTGACATATACAAGCCGCCTTACATCGTATATATCGCACAACCGGATCATGTTGGCTGTGCCCTCCACATTGACCTGCTGCATCCGGCCGGCCTGCCCGGCCATAATATCTACAATACCCGCCGTATGCACCACCACTGCCTGCTGTGGCTGCACGTCCTCAAACAACGGCTCTATAGAATCAGGCCGGGTGACGTCACCGTAAAAATAACGAACATTTTCAAAGGTCTGCGCCCGTTCGCCCGGCAGCAGCAACCCCCTGACCTGACAGCCGCTTTTGGCCAGCAGCCGGACCAGCGTATTGCCCAGATGCCCGGCAGCACCGGTAATGATATAAATCTTGCGCATATTGATCCGCTCCTTACGCTTTAAACCATTGCATGGGGTATGGCAGGCGCATCAGCATCATCCCGGGCCCACAAATGCCCCGCCTCCGGTTATTAGCATGATTCCCTGCATTTCAGCGGTCCATACTGCACCGCAGCTTATCATACAGGTCTGTTGATTTTCATCCACATTTATAGTATACTGTACATAATGTTTTTTAACAATGAACAGATCCGGGCATTTTACATAGATAACCGACAAAACAGACAGGTTCTGTCTGAAAGGGGCGGATTGTTTGAAAACGTTTACAAATGACCATCGGGTTCGGGTCACGAAGATGCTGATCCGCAAAGCGTTTACCGGTCTTCTGGAGAAAAAACCGATCCAGAGCATCTCCATCAAGGAGTTATGCGAACTGGCCGGTATCAACCGCAGCACCTTTTATGCGCATTATACCGACGTATACGACCTGCGGAGCAAAATGCAACAGGAGATGCTGGCGGACTTCAACAAAGCGATGCGCCCATTGCTGGAGCAAAAGGATAACCCTGTCGGGATCACCGCCGGCATCTTTCAGTGTCTGAAAGACAATTCCGATCTGTGTATCGCCACGCTGGGTGATTTCGGGGACAAACAATTTCTGATGCAGCTGCTCAGCATCGGTCGGGACGCCTGTCTGCAAAGCTACGCTGCCTATTTTGCGCAGGCCTCCCCGAAAAAAATCGAATATTTTTACGCTTTTGTCAGCGCCGGGTGTATCGGGCTGCTACAGAAATGGCTGGCCGACGGTATGGCCGCCCCCGCCGAGGAGTTGGCGCACGCCGCCGAACAGATCATGCTGCAGGGCGTTGGCTTTTTGCAATAGCGCCGAACAACGGGGCAACCGTCAGACGATCATATTGCTGCGCGGCTATCATATATTTTCACAAATTGCCGGCTGTTGTACGGCCATAAATTCACCAAAATTTCTAATTCTTTATTTTTTATTCTTTTTATTATTGACAAATTCCGAATTTGCCTTTATCGTTATAAAATAGGGATAATTTGTTGTTGTATTCCAACAATAAATGTATTTAAAACGGCAAAGCGACGATAACGGTCAAGCCGCTATCCGTTATGCTTTGTTCCGTGCGTTACAACGCTGAAAGAAGGAGGTTTGATTTCTGTGATTGAAAGTCTTGCGTCCGCAAATATTACGGGCATCTCTGACTGGATCGTGGTGGTTTTAGGCCTTGTAACAGTGTTCATCGGCCTGATCTGCATCATCCTGATCTGTAAACTGACCGGGCTGGTTTGCGCCGCGCTGGTAAACAATAAGTCCACCAAGGCTGCAGCCGCGGATGCACCTGTGTCTGCCGGGCAGGATGCAATTCCCAACCGGCAACAGTTTATCGCTGCGGTCAGCGCCGCGATCGCCGAAGATCTGGGAACCGATGTGACCAACATCCGGATCCTGTCGGTTAAAAAACTATAATAGATTATAAATATGTATAAAGGGGTCTGTTAAAATGAAAAAATATCGCGTAAACGTCAATGGTACAGATTATGAAATCACGCTGGAGGAGGTTACCGGATCCGCCGCGCCCGCGGCTGCGCCCGCTCCTGCTCCTGCTGCGGCACCTGCGCCGGCAGCAGCACCTGCGCCGGCGGCTGCACCGGTTGGCAACGGCCAGAAAATTGAAAGCCCGCTGACCGGCACAATTCTGAGCATTAATGTGCAAAATGGCGATACTGTAAAAAAGGGTCAGGTTCTGATGATCCTGGAAGCCATGAAAATGGAAAATGAGATCATGGCGCCCTGTGATGGTACCATTACTTCGGTAAACGTCACCAAAGGCACGACTGTAGACGCCGGTGTGCTGCTCTGTGTCATCGGTTAGGGGTGACACAGCATGTGGGACGCCATTTATGGCTTTTTAACCAGCACCGGCTTTACCGGACTGGTTTCTGATCCGCTAAAGCTGGTGATGTTGCTGATCGCCTTTGTGCTGTTATTTCTGGCGATCGTCAAAAAATTTGAGCCGCTGCTGTTGTTGCCGATTGCCTTTGGCATGCTGCTGTCCAACCTGCCGCTGGCCGGGATGTACCACGCAGAGCTGTTTGCCGGCGGGCAGGTCAACTGGGAGATGTTCGGCGGGGCCACCGTGGTCAACACCGCCGACCTGCAAACCCCCGGGATGTGGGGCGTTTTGAACACAGGCGACGTTTATTCCCTGTTTTCCGGCGGGGTGCTCGGCCATCTGTCCGGCATCACATTGACAGACGGCGGAACCATCAACGCTTTGGGACAGATTATAGCCAGCGACGGCTCGGTATTGGCGCAGAACGCTTTAATGGTTGTCGACGCTACCGGCGCCTATTTACAAGACGGCGTTCTCAGCCTGGGCAACACCATTATCGCCAATAACGCTTATACCGTGACCGCCGGCTTGCTGGATTATCTATACTTAGGTGTGAAACTGAACATTTACCCCTGTCTGATCTTTTTGGGTGTCGGCGCCATGACCGACTTTGGCCCGCTGATCGCCAACCCCAAGAGCCTGCTGCTGGGCGCAGCCGCCCAACTGGGCATTTTCACTACCTATATCGGCGCGCGGCTGCTGGATATGACCGGTATCGTCAGCTTTTCACAGAGCCAGGCTGCCTCTATCGGTATTATCGGCGGCGCGGATGGCCCCACCTCTATCTTTTTAACGTCGCATCTGGCGCCGGAGCTGTTGGCGCCCATCGCAGTCGCCGCCTATTCCTATATGGCGCTGGTTCCGGTGATCCAACCGCCGATTATGAAGGCGCTGACTACCAAAAAAGAGCGTATGATCCGGATGCAGCAGCTTCGCAGCGTCTCCAAAACCGAAAAAATCATATTCCCGATTGTGATCACGGTTTTTGTCGCACTGCTGCTGCCTGACGCCGCGCCGCTGGTAGGCAGCCTGATGCTGGGCAACCTGCTGCGGGAATGCGGTGTGACCGAACGGCTGAGCAAGACGGCCCAGAATGAATTGATGAATATTGTCACCATCTTTTTGGGTATTACCGTCGGCGCAACTGCCACTGCATCTTCGTTCCTGAATCTGCAGACCCTGTTGATTATGGTACTGGGCGTCGTCGCTTTCGGATTTGGAACGGCAGGCGGCGTATTACTGGCAAAGTTCATGAACCTGTTTACCAAGGATAAGATCAATCCGCTGATCGGTTCAGCCGGTGTGTCTGCCGTCCCGATGGCGGCCCGGGTATCTCAGGTGGTGGGCCAGAAAGAAGATCCCGGTAATTTCCTGCTGATGCACGCTATGGGGCCCAACGTGGCAGGCGTCATCGGCTCAGCAATCGCCGCAGGCATGTTATTAAATATGCTGGGTTGACATCGTTTGAAATGGTTCGAACACTTATTTTATAATATCCGGCTGCGGAAAACTGCCGGTTTTCCGCAGCCCGGCGCTCTCTTGATCCGGCTCACAATCAAGGGGCTATCACGGGAATTTGTGAGCCTGAAAGGTGAATGGTATTATTATGGCGAACAAACTTTGGATTACCGATACAATCCTGCGGGACGCGCATCAGTCCCAGGCCGCAACCCGTATGCGGGTAGAAGACATGCTTCCGGCCTGTGAAATGCTCGACAACATGGGCTACTGGTCCATTGAATGCTGGGGCGGCGCCACCTTTGATTCATGTATGCGCTTTCTGGGCGAAGATCCCTGGGAGCGGCTGCGCAAATTGAAAAAGGCCATGCCCAAAACCAAGCTGCAAATGCTATTGCGCGGGCAGAATATTCTGGGCTATAAACATTACGCCGACGACGTTGTGGAACAGTTCTGTAAAAAATCCATCGAAAATGGTATTGATGTGATCCGCATTTTTGACGCGCTTAACGACGCCCGCAATATGGAGGCCGCGATGCGTTATACCAAAAAATACGGCGGCGTCTGCGAAGCGGCCATCAGCTACACCATCAGCCCGGTGCATAACGAGGAATATTTTGTGAATCTGGCAAAAGAGCTGGTAAAAATGGGCGCCGACGTTATTTGCATCAAGGACATGGCCAATCTGCTGCTGCCTTACGCGGCCTATGATCTGGTTAAAACGTTGAAATCTGAAATTGAC
The DNA here is from genome assembly GCA_944384865.1 of uncultured Clostridia bacterium. Classification (GTDB taxonomy): domain Bacteria; phylum Bacillota; class Clostridia; order Oscillospirales; family Acutalibacteraceae; genus RUG14109. The sequence continues at coordinate 869 of CALWVC010000111.1, read as the reverse complement.
GTGCCGATCCATCTGCACACCCACAATACCACCGGAACCGGCGACATGACCTATTTGATGGCTGCACAGGCCGGGGTGGACATCGTAGATACCGCGCTGTCGCCGCTGGCAAACGGCACCTCTCAGCCCTCCACCGAGGCGCTGGTTGCCACGCTGAAAGGCACCGAACGCGATACCGGGCTGGATCTGATGAAACTCAACGACGCCGCGACCTATTTCAGAGGCGTGGCCGACAAGCTGAAAAAAGAAGGCTTTTTAGACCCGAAGGTCCTCAATGTCGATCCAAACACGCTGATCTATCAGGTGCCGGGCGGAATGCTGTCCAACCTGATTTCCCAGTTAAAACAGGCCAAAGCTGAGGACAAATATTACGAAGTTCTGGCGGAAGTGCCGCGGGTTCGTAAAGATTTCGGCTATCCGCCGCTGGTTACGCCCACCAGCCAAATCGTCGGTTCACAGGCGGTGATTAATGTATTGTCCGGCGAACGGTATAAGATTTTCACCAAAGAATCCAAGGGGCTGCTGCGGGGCGAATATGGCCGGCTGCCCGGTGAAGTCAACGAAGAAGTCCGCAAAAAAGCGATCGGCGACGATCAGGTGATCGAATGCCGGCCGGCTGACTTACTAGAGCCGGAACTGGAAAAGTATAAAGAAGAAATTAAAGATAAGATCAAACAGGAGGAGGATGTGCTCAGTTATGCCCTGTTCCCGCAGGTTGCGTTAAAATTCTTTGAACAGCGGGATCACCAGCAGTCTGACACGCCCAAGGCCGATACGGGTACAGCCGCCAAAACAGAGGAAGGCGGCGTGCGCACGCTATATGTTGAAGATCTGTCCAGATGATGTTTGCTGAAAAATTTGGCAGCTGC
>CALWVC010000110.1 GCA_944384865.1 uncultured Clostridia bacterium | reverse complement strand
AAATATCTCCGTGCAGCGAATCATAACTGCTTATGCGGCCATTATACCATTATATCTTATAAAAAGCAAACATAAAATCATTCTGTGCTTGCGTTCCGTGTCAAAGGACTGTATAATAAAATCGAAAAAAATACAGGCAGGTGAGAACGATGGAATGGCTGCGCAAATTATGGAATAAACTTCCTCGCGGATTGCGTGTGCTACTGCGTTATTATAAACACGAAACCATCAACTTCAAAAAGATTTTGGTGCATTTTTTCACCTGGATTTGGCGTTCTTTTTTGACCGGCGTTGCTATCGGTCTGGTCGGTATTGCTTTTCGTCTGTCACTGGATTATGTAACACAGCAGCGGCAGAATCACGATTGGCTGTTTTTTCTGCTGCCGGTTGGCGGCGTGTTAATTGTATTTTTGTATCATATCTGCGGCTTTAATGAAAGCCGCGGAACCAACCTGATTTTATCTGCAATCCGAATGGAAGAAAAAATACCCTTTCTGATGGCCCCGCTGATCTTCGTATCCACGCTGATCACACATTTAACCGGCGGTTCAGCGGGTCGGGAGGGCGCCGCCCTGCAAATTGGCGGCAGTCTGGCTCAGTGGAACGGCCGGATCCGTGAGATGGATGACAAAGACATCAACATCCTGACGATGTGCGGCATGAGTGCCTGCTTCTCCGCGCTGTTCGGAACACCGATCGGTGCGGCAATCTTTGCCATCGAGGTGATCAGCGTCGGCGTAATGTATTATTCCGCCCTGCTGCCCTGCGCTGTATCTGCAATCACCGCCAGTTATATTGCACACGCATTCTCATTGCCAAATGAATTCGCCTCTATTTCAACCGCCACCGCATTCAACATTGTCACGACTTTACAGGTTTTAGGGCTGGCTGCCGGTTGCGCGCTGATCAGCGTGCTTTTCTGCCGGGTGTTGAAGTTATCTCATAAATTGCTCAACTTCATTAAAAGCCAATATTTCCGCATCCTACTGGGCAGCGCCCTGATTATTGGCATTGTATTACTATCTGGCAACCGGTCGGCATTGGGGGCAGGACTGGACACGATCAATCAGGCGCTGTCCGGTGTTGCCAACTGGCAGGATTTTGTATTAAAAATACTGCTAACCGCCGTTACAATTGCCGCAGGATTCAAAGGCGGCGAGATCGTTCCGGCATTCTTTGTCGGCGCAGTATTCGGCTGCTGGTTCGGCGATCTGATCGGCATGAATCCCTCCTTTGCCGCAGGCATCGGCATGGTCAGCGTATTCTGCGGCGTTACCAATTGTCCGCTGGCGTCTCTGCTGATAGCATGTGAACTGTTCGGCTATCGGGGAATCCCTTATTTTCTGCTGGCAGTTGCCGTAAGTTATTTATTGTCCGGGTATTCCGGGTTTTACAGCACCCAGAAAATCGTCTATTCCAAATATAAGCCCGAATTTATCAATATTCATACCAAATAGCCAGAGAAGCAATTTATAACAGGGTATCTGAACAATCGCTTCTCTCAGTTACAAATAGTTTGAACCAAGCCTCCGGCCCGACCGAAAGGCTGCAAAAGCCCCAAAAGGGCATTATACGGACAATATACCCCTTTCAGGGTTACCTGAAAGGGGTATTATTTATTTCGACGCCCCCCGAAAGCGCTGCCGCCCGCAAACGGGTCTATGCGCTTTCAGGCGTATAGAAACGTCCCTGTCTTCTTTTCAGTGCTTGGCTCTGTACGTCCCTTGCAGGTTCTATCGTCTCCTGCCATCTTCACAAAAGTTTTCCCCGCACAGGACCGGCCGTTCCCATATTGACATTTCAAATTTGCCTGCCTGTCAAAAATCATCAAACCGCCTGTTTCGTTCTGATTCCCCGTCATCTGCGGTACACGCCGGCGGTATACTGATCGCGTATGCGGATATACGCCGGACGTTCATGTTCTATTATTTCCGCGCGTTCTTGTTCATATATTGTTCTGTATATCAGTTTCATATCTGCATAAACGCCCGATGATCCTCTGCCATCCTCCTGCGTACATGCTATAGCGCTCTGAATCACATGCTTCCCCACAGAAAAGACTCTTGCGGAACATGATTTTTTATTAATTCTGATCCATTCATCGGCCTTGCTCAGGTTACGATGGACCATATGATGTGGATTTGGCGGTTCCGCTTCGTATATTCTGAACAATTGCCCTCTTTCTTCAGAGAGCCTCCCGGATCTTGTTGTTAGATTGGCAGATCCGGGCTTTCATATAGTATGTTTTTATCCATCATCCACGCTCGTTGCCGGCATCATCGGGAGGCTATTACAAAACAACAGCGGATGCGCTATCAAATATGACGCATCCGCTGTTGTTTCATTATTTGCTTAAGTACTCGTCGATTGATTTGGCCGCGGTTTTTCCCGCACCCATGGCCAAAATAACCGTCGCCGCGCCGGTCACCGCGTCTCCGCCTGCATATACGCCCTCCCGAGTCGTTTGCAGCGTATCTTCATGCACCACCAGGCAACCGCGTTTATTGGATTCCAGCCCTTTGGTTGTGGATCGAATCAAGGGATTCGGACTTCCGCCCAGCGCCATAATGACCGTGTCTACCGGCAGATCAAATTCACTGTTTGCAATTGGAATCGGCGAACGCCGTCCGGATTCATCCGGCTCGCCCAGTTCCATCTTCACGCAGGTGACAGACTGCACCCGGCCGTTTTCATCGCCGTTGATCCGAACCGGGTTACTCAGCATCATAAACTGAATGCCTTCTTCTTTGGCGTGATGGATCTCCTCATTTCGAGCAGGCATCTCTGCCTCAGAACGCCGGTAAACAATATAAACATTTTCGGCCCCCAGCCGTTTGGAACAGCGCGCTGCATCCATCGCCACGTTACCGCCGCCTACAACCGCCACATTATGCATCTTACGAATCGGTGTGTCATACGCCGGTTTATAAGCCTTCATCAGATTGACCCGGGTCAGAAACTCATTGGAAGACAGCACGCCCAGCAGCGACTCTCCTTCGATATTCATAAACCGGGGCAAGCCTGCGCCGGTGCCAATAAACACCGCGTCAAAGCCCATTTCCTCCATCAATTCATCAATCGAGAGCACCTTGCCGATAACCATATCGGTCTCAATTTGAACCCCCAGTTTCTGCAGCTCGGCAATCTCATTTTGAACAATTGTTTTTGGCAGACGAAACTCGGGAATGCCATACATCAACACACCGCCGGCCACATGAAACGCCTCAAAAATGGTAACTGCGTACCCTTTTTTAGCCAGATCTCCGGCACAGGTCAATCCGCTCGGACCGGACCCGATCACCGCAACCTTTTTACCGTTGGGCTCCGGTTTGCAAACCTCCTGTTTACCGCAATGCTCCATTGCCCAGTCGGCCACGAACCGTTCCAGCCGCCCGATTCCAACCGGATCGCCCTTAATGCCCCGGACGCACTTGGACTCACACTGCGTCTCCTGCGGACATACACGGCCGCACACGGCCGGCAACGAATTGGTGCTTTTGATAATTTCATAAGCCTTTTCCAGATCGTCGTCGTTGATCGCAGCGATAAATTCCGGAATCCGGACCGAAACCGGACAGCCATTCACACAGGGCTTGTTTTTACAATGCAGACAACGGGAGGCTTCTTCTTTGGCATCCTCCAGCGTATAGCCCAACGCCACCTCGTCGAAATTTTTGTTTCGCACGTCCGGCGCCTGTGAAGGCATCGCAACTTTATCCAATCTCATATTAGCCATTGTGATTGCCTCCTAACAGTCTGCAGGGATGCGCCGCCGCTTCCCGTTCTTCGTCATCATACATTTTCCCGCGTTTCATCGCTTCGTCAAAATCCACCTCATGCCCGTCAAAATCCGGACCGTCTACACAGGCAAATTTGATTTTACCGCCTACCGTCACCCGACAGCCGCCGCACATGCCCGTGCCGTCAATCATGGTAGAATTCATGCTGATCATCGTTTTGATGTTGTGCTTTTTTGTCAGCATACAAACCGCTTTCATCATCGGAATCGGTCCGATCGCCACCACAAAGTCAATGGTCGGATCCTGCCGGATCAATTCTTCCAGCGCGTTGGTCACAAACCCTTTATGCCCGTTCGAACCATCGTCGGTCATAATGACCAGCCGGTCCGAGGCGGCGGCCATTTCCTCTTCCAAAATAATAAGATCCTTATTCCGGAATCCGGAGACCATCGTCACCTTTGTTCCCAGATCTTTGAGCGCCTTTGCCTGCGGCAGCGCGATTGCAGTCCCGGTGCCGCCGCCGATCACCACGGCGTTTTTATAGCCATCCAGCTCGGAGGCCTTTCCCAACGGGCCGACGACATCCAACAAATAATCGCCTTGCTCCAACGTATTCAACAATTTCGTGGTATACCCCACCGTCTGATAAATGATATCCACCGTACCGTTCTGTGGATCGGTTCCGGCAACAGTCAGCGGAATCCGCTCGCCGAACTCATCAATCCGCAAAATGATAAATTGCCCGGCTTTCGCTTTTCTGGCAATAAACGGCGCTTCAATCGATAAATGTGTCATCTGTTCGTTGAGCACGCGCTTTTTCACAATTTTGAACATTCTCATTCCTCCACCTGTTATGCAGCTCCACATAGCCCATACAATCTGCATACGAATTCATTATATACTTCTACATTCTAAATGTCAATTGATATAAAGTGTTTGAAAATTTGTAAATTCTATATTATAATATTATAATACAATCACCAATGGAAGGACTGTATCGCTCATTGCGCGCAGGATTTTATACCTTGGGCTGCAAGGTTAATCAATATGAAACCCAATTGATGCGGGAGGATCTGATCCGTCACGGTTATGAAATCGTATCTGAACAGGATCATCCCGATGTTTTTATCATCAATTCCTGCACTGTCACGGCCGAAAGCGACCGCAAAACCCGGCAGATGGTGCGCAAATATCGAAAAGCGCTGCCGGATGCTGTTCTGGTGCTTACCGGCTGTATGCCACAGGCATTTCCGGAAGAGGCATCCGCCATGGAGCAGGCCGACATTGTGTTGGGAAACGCCAGCAATCAGGATCTGACCGCATGTCTGGACCGGTTTCTGACCGACAGGAAGCGAATCGTGGATTTGCGAACGCACGACCGGGAACAGGTTCGTGCCACGGTCGATGCTTTTTTTGAACATACCAAAGCGTTTTTAAAAATTCAGGACGGTTGCAACCGTTTTTGCTCTTACTGCATCATTCCTTATGCCCGCGGCAGGATTCGTTCCAAACCGTTGGAACAGATTCAAAGCGAAGTACAGACGTTCGCTGCAAATGGCTATCGCGAAGCGGTGCTGATTGGCATTAAT
>CALWVC010000109.1 GCA_944384865.1 uncultured Clostridia bacterium | reverse complement strand
GGCGGCTCGTTTCCGGAAGCGGCCGAAACCGCTGCCGTCCTATGGAAAAACAACTTCGCGCCCTATATTTTAATCGGCGGCGGTTACAGCGTAAAACGGAATGCGTTTCCGGGCCCCCGCTCCAAACAGGATGTTTACAGCAACCAGTATAAAACTGAATATGATTTCTATAAAGATGTATTGCTGCGAAACGGTGTGGATCAAAAGGCGGTCTTGGGCGAAGATCGTTCCGCATTTACCCGTGAAAACGCAGTTTTCGCCAGAGAAGCCGCGGAACAGGCAGGCCTTAAATTAAACAAAGCGTTACTGGTCTGCAAAAGCTTCCACGCCCGAAGATGCCTGTTGTTTTTTCAATCGGCGTTTCCGGATACAACCTTTCTGATCATTCCCTTTGCGGGATTCGATATTACCAAAGAGAACTGGTTTCAAACGGAATATGGCACACAGCGGGTATTGGGCGAGCTGCAAAGATGCGGCTCTCAACTGCATTTTTCCGATATAAGGACCTATGCCGAACAAGCTGTTTCTCGGCCATACCCAGACAGAGCGCAGGCCGACGGCCTGCTTGCGCAAGCCGCCGCGCATCATCCCGGCCCGTGGGTACAACACAGCCGGATCGCAGCGCGCTGCGCCGAGGCTGTTGCAGCATGCTGCGGTATGGATACAGACAAAGCTTATGTTCTCGGACTGTTGCACGATATCGGCCGTCGGTTTGGCAGAGGACATTTTCAACATATTGTAGACGGCTATGACTATATGCTGTCATTGGGGTATGCAGACGTAGCGCGGATCTGTCTGACCCACTCGTTTCCCAATCAGAGCCTGTCGGAATATATCGGCCGGTTTGATAAGCCCGAGCAGGATATCAGCCGTATGGATATTGCACTGCACCAAATCGTTTATAACGACTATGACCGGCTGATTCAGCTATGCGATTGTATCGCCGGGACAGACGGCCCGGTAGATATGCAATCCCGGATGGAGGACGTCAAACAGCGGTACGGGAGCTACCCCGCTGAAAAATGGACACAGAACCTAAAGCTGAAAGCTTATTTTGAAAAGCGCTGCGGCGCAGATCTCCATCAGGTTATCAAGCAATTTCCTACTTCGCCTGACGACGGGACCTGCTAAGAGCAGTGTGCATATTTTGGAATATAGAAAACTACACTATGAAAGGAATTTGAACACATGGCCCAAATTCAACCCTTCAATGGTCTGCGTTTCACCGAAAAAGCGGGCGACATCGGCCAGCTTTGCTGCCCGCCCTATGATATCATCAGTGAGGAGGAGCGCCAAGCCTATCTACAAACCAACCCCAATAACATCATCCGGCTGGAGCTGCCCCGGGAAGGTGCGGATTTTTACCAGACGGCAGGCGATACGCTGCGGCGCTTTTTAAACGACGGCATTTTAAAATGTGATGACCGACCCGCGCTGTATGTTTATGAGATGCAGTTTGAAAACGACGGTGAACCCATGGCAGTCAAAGGTATTGTCTGCCGGGTCAAGCTGGAGGAGTTTTCAAAGGGCATTATCCTGCCCCATGAAGAAACGCTGTCGAAAGCCAAAGAAGACCGGTTTCAGCTGATGCGGGCTACCGGCTGCAATTTTTCTCAGATTTATTCGCTCTATACCGATGCGCAACGAGCCACCGATCAAAAAATCGCCGATGCGACCCTGCGTGCGGCCGAGGTGCAATGCACCGACGCTGATGGGGTTGTCCACCGGCTGTGGACGTTGGACGATCCGGCGCTGATTGACAGCATCTGCGCAGATTTCACCGACCGGCGGCTGTATATTGCCGACGGACACCACCGTTATGAAACGGCGCTGCGCTATCGGGATGACTGCCGGTCACGGGGCATCGACGCCCCAGGCGCCGATTACTGCATGATGATGCTGGTATCCATGGAACACGAAGGGCTGCTGGTGTTGCCCACCCACCGGATCGTCCGGGATCTGCCCAGCTTTGATCCGGCGACGGTACTACACGCCTGCGAATCCTATTTTTCTATAGAGCAAATTGCCCAATCACAGATGCAGCCGCTTTTAAAACAGCGGTACGACGCCGGCCAAAAGGCTTTCGCGCTGTATCTGGGCGACGGCGATTACCGGCTGCTGACCCTGCAGGATACATCCATCATGCAAACCCTGCTGCCGGATACATCCGCCGCTTATCAGGGGCTGGACGTCAACGTACTGCACAAACTGGTCTTAGAGCGGTTGTTCGGGATCGATAAACAAAACATGGCCAACCAGAAAAATCTGACTTATACCAGATATGCGCAGCAAGCGGTAGAGGCAGTAGACAGCGGCGCGGCCAACTGCGCGTTTCTGTTAAACCCCACGAAAGTCTCTGAAATTCGCGATGTGGCCGCCGCCGGGGAGAAAATGCCGCAGAAGTCTACCTATTTTTATCCCAAACTGATTACCGGACTGGTGATGAACAAGCTGCTCTAAAGTGCGAAAGACAGCAAAAACAGCTCATAGAGCCGGGCGTAGATCGAATACAACTGATCCGGCGGCAGCGGATTTTCCCCTTTGCCGATCTCCAATGTAAACCCCGGCCGGTTAAAAGCCTGAATAAACCAGTCTTTAAATCCCCCGTGAGAGGCGGTGCCGCTGGGCGCCGCCATTTTATAGCCGCTGGCCGTCTCAAACAACCGCGCCAACCGATAGCTTTTTTCCGGCGTATATTCTCCATATTGCCAGTAAATTTCCTCTCCCTGTGAATGGAAGGCCAGCAGCTGTAGAATATCATTGTTGCGGCATAAATCAGCCATTATTTTGGTTTCTGGCTCGCTTTCGGGCGCTTGCCCGCCATACCGCCGGGGCGCCGGACCGGTGATGCCCTGCTGGCGTTCCAGTTGTTTTAAAATTTCAAAACCTGCGTCAAAATTATGGTTAATATCCACGCCGCGCACATTGGCGTTCCAATATTTATGCTCGTTGTTGCCCAAAATCTGACGGGCGCTGTCAGCATATGTACCCGCCGTCGCCGGACCGTTCAAAGAAATCTCATATCCGTCCGGGTTCACACAGGGCACCGCCAAAACCGATTTTCCAAACAGAGCGCTGCGGGCGTTGGTCAATGAAAAATCCGTGTTATCCGCCAGGGTTTCACACAGATTTTCTAAAAACATGATCAACACCAGACAGGTCAGCCGCTCGCTGCCGTGAAACCCGCCTGCATACAACACCTTTTTGGTATCAATGCCGATCTGCGCAGAATAAATCGGACGCCCTGCCACGCTTGTTCCCAACTGCGTCAGCTTCAGAAACGGAAATTTTATAGCCAGATTTTGCAGATACGCTACCAGTTCCGCATAACTGTATTCGCGTTGTTCAATCATAGAATCCCTCCGGAACGTCATGGTTTGTTCAAAAAAGAAAGGAGATATTAAGATGGATCTACAAGAAACCACTCTGAAACAATCCTATGCATATCAGGGCAAAATTATTAACACCCGGGTAGACCAGGTTCGCCTGCCGGACGGGCGCGCCTCGCTCCGGGAAGTCGTAGAGCATCACGGCGGCGTCTGCATCGCCGCTCTGACCGACGCCGGCGAACTGTTGTTTGTCCGGCAGTTCCGGTATCCGTATCAGCAGGTGTTGCTGGAAATTCCGGCTGGTAAGCTGGAACCCGGCGAAGATCCGCTGGAATGCGGAAAGCGTGAATTAAAAGAAGAAACCGGCGCCACGGCCGCACGGTATCAATCGCTGGGACAGCTCTATCCCTCGCCCGGTTACTGTGCCGAAATCATCCATATGTATCTGGCACAGGAGCTGTCCTACGGGCAGCAGGCGCTGGATGAAGGCGAGTTTCTGACGGTCGAAAAAATCCCGCTGGACAAGGCGGTACAAATGGTGCTTTCCGGCGAAATCAAAGACGCGAAAACCCAGGCGGCTGTGCTGAAAGTCCGGATGCTCACTGAGAAATAGGCCTGACCAAAATGTTGCACGGGGTAAAACTGCATATGAAAAGCCCGGCTGCCTTTTGCTTTTCAATGGTTCGACACTGTTAAAAAGCAAAAAATACCAGGTTTTATTCTTTTAAAGGACATAGAGTTTTCCCCCAACATGATCCTTTGCTTACTTCTTTGGCAGCGTGCCTCAGGTAACAGAAGGTTGATTCCGCAATGCAATGAAAAATCCAGGATCCGTTGGGTATTGTTGCAACTGAAAGCATTTTATGTTAAAATATTTTTAATCATTCGAATAGATTATCGCCCTAAGCTCTGTTCCGGCTGCACAAGAGCAAAAGCCATGTTGTCACGCCAGCCTCTAAACGGCAAAATCTGACCATTTGAAAGGCCGGCATTCTTACAGACAATTATCAGGGAGGATGCTACCGTGTTCGTTCAGCACAACGCTTTCTGCGTGACACATTTTAACAATATGCAGATCTCCATCAGTGCGCACGGCTATGTGGAAACCGACGCGACCTGGCACGGCGAACAGATCGTCTCGCCGTTCACCCGGTTGTATTTCGTGCGGCGCGGCCGCGGCATTTTAACATGCGACGAGGAAACCATGATCATTCGCCCCGGGTGTGTCTATCTGATTCCAGCCGGTCTGCGATACAGTTTTCGGGGCGATCCGTCTGTGCAGAAGTTTTTTGTGCATATCCATATCCTCAAGCCCGACGGCTATGATCTGATGTATAATTTCGGCCGGTTTGGCGAACTGGAAACGGACGGTCAACCCATCGAACGCATGATCCGGCTCTATAACGGCAACGCCTATACAGACTACTTCGCATTTTGCGCCGAAATCTATCAGACCATTTTAGAGTTTCTGACCAAATACAGCTGTATGGACAAGCCCGAGCGTGTCTACTCAGAGATCGTGCAAAACGCTATTCAATATATCCGCAAAAACCTCAGCGCCCAACTCAGCTCGCAGCAGGTATCCAGAGAGCTGTATATCTCCTGTTCCGCATTGCTGAAAAAATTCAAGGCCGAGACAGGCGTTACCTTTTCCCACTATATTGAGGACATGGTGTTTTTTTCCGCCCAGCGCAAACTGGTCAAAACCGATCTGTCTATCGGCCAGATCAGCGATATGCTCGGCTTTTGCGACCGGTTTTATTTTTCCCGCCGGTTCAAACAGCGGTTCGGCGAAACTCCCAGCGCCTACCGAAAGCATTTTAAAGGCATATAACGTCCGGCGCCTGTAGCCGCAGATTTTTAAAAATTGCTTTTGCGGTAAACAAAAGCAACACGCGCCCTTGCCGGGAAAAATTCTATCATCCATTACAGTCAGAGATGTATCACCGTGCATATTTCAGATGATATTCAAAATATTATCGGTGGATAACCATTTTCAATAGATACCGTGGGAAAAT
>CALWVC010000108.1 GCA_944384865.1 uncultured Clostridia bacterium | reverse complement strand
GGTTCAACTAATTTGGGATTATATGACCGGCCGGCTGCCGGCCTGTGTGCGGGGCGGCTATGATTTCGTAGACGTTCGGGACGTTGCCGCAGGCTGTCTGGCCGCAGCTGAACGGGGCCGTCGCGGCGCATGTTATATTCTTTCCAACCGGCATTATACCATCCGTCAGCTGTTGCAGATGGTGCGCGACGTCTGCGGGGGCCGGCGGTTGCCCGAACTGCCGGTTTTTGCAGCCCGGGCCGTCGCGCCGCTTTTAGGATTGTATGCGAAATGCCGGCGTCGCCGCCCGTTGTATACATCGTATGCGCTGCAGACCCTTTGCAGCAACGACCGGTTTTCTCATGATCGGGCTACCGCCGAGCTGGGGTACCGTCCGCGGGATTTACGGCAGACGGTGGCGGATACGGTGCATTGGCTGCAGCGGTATGGCGGGCGGCCGGCGTTTCGGCTTGTCCGTCCGCAACCTGTTCAGAAGGGTTTGTAAGGCTTACGGTGTATGTGACAGACTGCCATGGTGAAGTATGTGACCGGCAGCCATGGCGCGGATGGATAACAGGGTGTATGGGCAGACGGTGCGGCTGACAAAAAATCACTGTAAGGCAGGGTGAAAACACAGCGGCGGGGGTTTGGTATATTGGGTCTGAAAAAGCAGGCGCGGCGATTGATCGCCGCGCCTGGGTTTTCATTGTGTTTTCATGGTTTTCCGACAGAGATCAACGTTTTTTGATTGCGTTTGCCGGCCGCGCCGCAGCAGTTGCAAACAAGCGCCGGCTTGCCCTGAAATATTCCGCTGGCAGAAGGTTTATCATGAATATTGGTATTTCTGCGCCTGTAATGTGAACATTTGGGCATATTTTCCCTGCTGCTGCATCAGCTGGTCATGGGTGCCGGATTCGATGATCCGCCCGTGTTCCAGCAGATAGATCCGATCCGCCAGTCTGGTAGTGGACAACCTGTGGGAAATGGTGATCACCGTTTTATCCTTTGCCTGTTCCATAACCGATTTGTTCAGATTATATTCGGCGATGGGATCCAGCGCGCTGGACGGTTCGTCCAGGATCAGAATATCTGCGTTGGCGTAAAACGCCCGGGCAGTGACCAGTGCCTGGGCCTGCCCGCCCGACAGCGTAACGCCGTGTTCGTCAAACTCCCGGGTCAGCTGGGTCTGCAGCCCGTCGGGCAGGGTGTTCAGCGTTTCGCGGAAGCCGCCGGCGTCAATGGCCTGCTGCAGCCGCTGCGCCTCCACCGGTTCGGTGGTCATTGTAATGTTCTGCTGTGCCGTGAGCGCGAAGATCTGATAATCCTGAAATACCGTTTCAAAAGCATGTCGGTATTGCTGCAGATCAAGCTGCCGGATATCCGTCCCGCCGTAGCAGATCCGGCCGCCGGTGGGGTCATATAGCCGCATGATCAGCTTGACCAGCGTGGATTTTCCCGCGCCGTTATGACCGACCAGCGCAATTTTTTCACCTCTTTGAATGGTCATGCAGATATCGTGCAGCACGGTCTTTTCATCATAGCCGAACTGTAAATGATCCAATACCAGTTCCCCCGGCGTCTTTGGCATCGGCGCCGGCAGGCTGGGAGATTGGATCTCGATCGGATACTCCAGAAAATGTCTGATCTTTTCGATGTATAAGCTGTTTTCCAGCATTTTCGGCAGGATGTCTGCAACGCGCCGAAAGGAGCTGGTGACGTTGTTACAGGAATTATACAACGTGATCATCGCACCGTATCCAATGGTTTTGGCAACGATGGCGTTGTATAGCAGGTGCACCAGATAAACGCCTTCAATGGGAATAAATCCAAACAGGAAAAAGCCCATATAAACCAAAACGTTCAGACGGCTGCGTTTGTCGATCACCTGCCGGATGGACAGATAGGCCGCCCGAAAAGAGTCATACAGCTTTTGCTTGATGCTGTTCATACGCAGCTCGCTGACGTGCTCAGGCAGATAAAATACCCGGCTGATATAGTCCCGCCGGCGTTCCTCCGGGCGGTTGATTTCCCGGGTTCTGACCCAGCGCTTACTCAAGATCTTGTTACAGAACATGGTGCCCGCGAAGGATACCGCTACCGCAGCCAGGCCGACGATATCCTGCGACAGGATATAGCCTGCCGCTACCAGCGCGCCCACCGTATAACCGATCAGGTTGGCGGTGTCGTTGAGCACATTTTCCAGTTGGGGTGCTGCCTCATTCATGGCCCAGACAAAATCGTTGAAAAAATCCGGGTCATCGTAGCATTTCAGATCGATTTTCACCGCTTTCTGATAAATGCGCAGCCGAAGCTTCTGTTTCATTTTCTGAAATCCCGTCTGCGCAATAGAGGCGTTGATACCGTTATCGTAAAATGTATAGGCAACCAGTGTGACGAATACGATGCCGATGAACAGCGCCGGTTTGTAAAACGGCTCGTTGTTCATAATAGCGTCGATGATATAACCAACCATATATACGTGCTCTACAAAGACAACAAGCCGGTTGATCATCATCGCCGACAGCCGGTGGATGGTAAACCACGGGCTGGCGGAAAAGGCGATTTTCAGCATAAACCAGTTGTTGGACACAATGCGGGAAAACGGCAGTTTCAGCTTTTCTTTTTCGGCAGGCGCTGCATTGCGTTTTCGAAGGAACAATCTGCGGATGCCGCGGCCTTTCTTATTACTGCGCTGCATGCACATCACCTCCCAACGCATAGTGTTCGGCCTGCCGGCGGAACATTTCAGTGTAAACGCCGTTTTGCGCCAGCAGCTGCGCATGGGCGCCGGATTCAATGATTTCGCCGTTTTGCATCAGATAGACGCAGTCGGCGACCGTCGCTGAAGACAGCCGGTGAGAGATAAACAGGCTCAGCTTTGGCGGTCCGCAGCAACCCTTACACAGCTTGTAGAAGTTTTCAAACATCGTATGCTCGGCAATGGGATCCAGCGCGCTGGACGGTTCGTCCAGCAGCAGGATGCATGCCCTTTTGGCGAACGCCCGGGCGATGGCAACCTTTTGCGCTTCACCGATAGACAAATTAACCCCTTCGTCGTCAAATTCTTTGGTCAGTGTGGTCTGCATGTTGTCTGGCAGTTGACAGATGCGGTCGTATGCGCCGCTTTGACGCAGCGCGTCTGCCGCCGGATCAGACAGGTGCGCATAGGTTTGGTTGCCCATCGTGACATTGTCGGAAACCGACAGCGAAAAAATCTGAAAATCCTGAAAGGTGGCGCCGATCAACGCCCGGTACTGCTTTAAATTAAATTTGCGGATATCGACGCCGTTGAGCAGGATCACCCCGCCGGTAGGGTCATACAGCCGCATAATCAGCTTGACCAGCGTGGATTTTCCAGATCCGTTGTTGCCCACCAGTGAAATGATCTGCCCGGCAGACAGCGTCAGATTCAGGTGTCGGACCACATCCCGGTCGCCGCCCTGGTAGTGGAAGCTGACATCCCGCAGCTCCAGTGTCTGCACCTGTTCGGGGACATCCAGCCCATCCCAATCTTCCGGGATATTGGATTGATAATTCAAAAAGGTTTTCAAATTGTCGGTATACAGCGCGTCTTCAAAAATGCCCGAGAGCGCGTTGGAAAAGTCCATCATCATCCAGGACATGCTGACTACGGCGTTGACGATCACCGCAAAGTCAGACACACTGATGGTTTTGGTAATCATCACCAGAATCAGCCCGATAAACCAGGAGCCTTCGAACATCAGCTGAAAGCAGAACACACTGCGCAACCCGGTCAGCAGCGCCAGCCGTTTCTGATAAGAGCGAATGATGCGGATAATAGCGCTGGTGGAATGATTGAATTCCTGCTGTAAAACGCCGGAAACACCGGTGAGCCGCAGCTCTTTGGCATATTGCTGTAAATAAAACACCCGGTCGGTATACGCCTGTCGCCGCTCGTGGGGGACCTGTTCCATCTTCCGGTCATATTCCAGCTTTTTGACCCGGGTGCTGATGAACAGATGGTTGATGATGGGGATAAACGCGGTCAACCCGATTAAGGCGTTGATGGTAAACATCACATAAGTAACATACAGAAAAGACAGCAGCGCCGAGACTGCGGTAGAGCAGTTGTAGACCACAGACATTGCCCGCTGTGCCGCCTCATTGGCGGCTTTGGTATAGCTGTTGAAATATTCGGCGTTTTCAAAGCAGCCGACGTCGGCGTTGTTGGCCTTTTCAAACAGCTTCAGATGCATTTTGTAGTAGATTTCCGGTTCGTGCATCGGCCGGTAGCGTTGATAAAACCAGCCCTGCAGCAGATCGATAATCAGGTTCAGCGCCGCATAGACGATCAGAAACAGCAGCACTTCACCGAAGGTTTTATCCATATCCGCCGAACCGAAAATATACTGGGTGAATATGATGGTCGAGAATGCCCACATGAAAAAACCGGCGAAGCTGACCAGAAAGGAAAGCGGGATCAGTTTCGGACAGATTTCATGGATCATGCGGAGCATATAGAGGTTGTTTTGGATCGCGTGTTTCAATTTTTGTTTTTTCTGTGGTTGTGTTGTCAAGGGTTTACCCTCCTTTGCGGGTGCCCGGCGGCCGGCCCGCATACCCGCCCGCGTCGGCAGGATCCTGCGGCAGAGGTTGCGCCCGCCGGATAGATATATATAATTCCGAGAGAGTAACACCAATAGTTTACAGCCTTTTCTTATAAAAAGCAACTATTTTATAGAAAAAATACATAAAATTTATAAAAGATATTATTTTTTATTATTCTATATGCAATATAATCGGGTTCTGTAGATTGTGTGCGGTACGGACCGGCGCAAAAAAACAGCGGTGTTATTGAAACACCGCTGTAAAATCATATTTTAATTTTGTTGTGTTATACCAGTTGGCCGCTGCACAGCGCATAAATCATAACGATCGCGCCCAGAATGATCCGGTAATAACCGAACACCTTAAAATCGTGTTTTTTCACAAAGTTCATCAAAAACCGAATCGCTAAGACAGACACAAAAAACGCGACGATCATGCCAATCAGCAATACTGCGATTTCCAGCCCGGACAGCGACATCCCCTTGGCGATAAACTTGACGACTTTCAGCAGGCTGGCGCCGAACATGACCGGAATACCCAGAAAGAATGAAAATTCTGCGCCCACCGGCCGGGAGCAGCCCAGCAGAATTGCGCCCAGAATGGTGGCGCCGGACCGGGAGGTGCCAGGGATCAGCGACAACACCTGAAACACGCCGATCAGCGCAGCGGTTTTATAAGACATGTTTGCAAGCTTCTGAACAGCCGGCCGTTTATTGCGGTTGCGCAGTTCTACCACGATGAAAGCGATACCGTAAATGATCAGCGTTGCGGCAACGGTATAAAAATTATACAGATGTTCGTCCAGCCAGTCGTCCAGCGGCAGGCCGATAATCGCAGCGGGCAGACAGGCAATCAACAC
>CALWVC010000107.1 GCA_944384865.1 uncultured Clostridia bacterium | reverse complement strand
CGTTATTGTCGCTATCTACAATTTTCAAACGATACAGCGGAGAAGGTTTTCCCATGGCGCCACGGCGGGACGGCATCCCATAGAGCGTGCCCACCAGCAGCGTCGTTTCGGTCTGACCGTAGCCCTCTTTAATTTCCAGCCCGGTATGCTCGTAAAACTGCGCAATAATATCGGGGTTGAGCGCCTCGCCCGCAGTCGTAGCATATTGAATAGACGAGAAATCATAATTGTCCAGCCCGCTTTTGACCAGAAACCGATAAATCGTGGGCGGCGCACAGAACGACGTCACGTGATATTTTTTGACCACTGCCATCAAATCGTCGGCGACAAACCGCTCAAAGTCATAAACCATCACCGCGCAGCCCGCCAGCCACTGGCCGTAAATTTTCCCCCAGGAGGCCTTGCCCCACCCGGTATCTGCCACGGTCAGGTGCAGCCCGCCGTCCTGCACATTCTGCCAGTATTTTGCGGTAATGATATGGGCCAGCGGATAAGAATAATCGTGTACGACCGCTTTGGGATAACCGGTAGTGCCGGAGGTGAAATATAAGATAAACGGGTCTGTAGACGCCGTTTCAACCCGGCTAAAATCATCGGATTCCTGCTGGAGCACCGTGTCCAGCCGTATAAAGCCCGCCCGGTCCTGCCGCACGTTGAACAGCAGCCGCAGTGTCGGGCACTCGGCCTGCGCCGCAAGAATATGCGCGCAGATCTGCGCATCCTCGGCAGCGATGATCGCACAGACGCCTGCGTTTTGCACCCGGTAAACAATATCCTTGGCGCTGAGCATGTATGTCGCCGGAATTGCCACCGCGCCCAATTTATGCAGCGCCAGAATGGTATACCAATATTCGTAATGCCGCTTTAAAATCACCATGACGCGGTCGCCCCTCTGAATACCGGCACGCTGCAGCGCCGCCGCCGCCTTTGAAGACAGCGCCGACATCTCGCCAAAGGTCAGGATTTTTTCATTGCCCTGCACATCACACCATACCAGCGCCGTTTTGTCTGGCTCCTGCCGGGCGATCTCGTCTACCACGTCATAAGCAAAGTTGAAATTGTCCGGACACAGAATCTCAAAATCGGTCAGGTATCCGTTTTGATCCAGCGTAGACCGGCTGAAGGTTTTATATAAAGGTTCCATATCATGCATTCTCCGTTTCCTGATACTGCCCGATGCTGCGAAAACGTGCATAGCGCTGTTGCAGCATCTGCTCTGCCGGCAGCGCAGACAGCGCTGCGAAATCCGACAGCAGTTGGTTTTTTAACTGTTCGCACATCTGATCGAACTGTTCAAAATTTTCCGGAATCACCCGTTCGGCGACGCCCAGCTCTACCATATCTGCAGCGGTGATCCGCAGATGTTCGGCGGCTTGCGCCACCATACCCGCATCCTTCCAGATGATGCTGGCGCATCCCTCCGGCGAGATTACCGAATAAACCGCGTTTTCCAGCATATAGACCCGGTCGGCAACCGCGATGCCCAATGCGCCGCCGCTGCCGCCTTCACCGATCACCACTGAGATCACCGGCGTTTGCAGCCGCATCATCTGCAGCAGATTATCGGCGATGGCCTGGCCCTGGCCGCGCTGCTCCGCGTCTTCGCCGCAGTATGCGCCGGAGGTATCTACCAGGCAAACCACCGGCCGATGGAATTTTTCCGCCTGCTGCATCAGCCGCAGCGCTTTGCGGTAGCCCTCGGGCTTGGGACAGCCGAAATTGCGCCGGATGCGCTCCTGGGTGCTGTCGCCCTTTTCGATCGCGATATAGGTGACCGGCAAATCGCCCAGCCAGCCGACGCCGCCCAGCATTGCCGGATCGTCACCGAATTTCCGGTCGCCGTGCAGCTCCAGCGTGTTTTCAAACAACTGACGGATATATGCGCTGGCCGTTGGCCGGTCGTTGGCGCGCGCCGCCTTGAGTTTCTGATAAGCCGCCATCAGCGCGCCTCCTTTCCCGCGTGCAGCCGGAGCAGCCCGGCCAGCGTTTCCCGCAGCCGTGCCCGGGGCACGATTGCATCGATAAAACCGTGCTGTAGCATAAATTCAGCGCTCTGGAAATCTGCCGGAAGCCGGCGCTTGGTGGTCTGTTCGATGACGCGCTTGCCGGCAAAGCCCACCAGCGCCTTAGGCTCTGCAAGGATGATATCACCCTGCATTGCAAAGCTGGCGGTCACGCCGCCGGTGGTCGGATCGGTCAAAACGGTGACATACAGCCCGCCGGCCTCACTGTGCCGCCCGACGGCGCCGCTGACCTTGGCCATCTGCATCAGTGACAGAATTCCTTCCTGCATCCGGGCGCCGCCGGAAGCGGTAAACCCGATCACCGGCAGTTGCTGCGCCGCGGCATATTCAAACAATCTGGCGATCCGCTCGCCTACCGCCGAGCCCATGCTGCCCATGATAAACCGCGCGTCCATCACAAACAGCGCGCAGGGCTGCCCATCGATAGACGCGGTCCCGCAGACTACCGCCTCGGTTTCACCAGTAGCTTCAGCGGCATTCTGCAGCTTCTGGGCATAGTTTGGAAACCGCAGGCTGTCCTGCGGGCGCACATTGTCAAACAGCTCGCAAAAGCTGTTGGGATCGGCGATCATCCGGATCCGGTGCCGGGCGCCGATCCGGTAATGATAGCCGCAATGCGGGCAGACAGATTTGTTTTTGCGGATCGCAGCCTTTGTTTCATAACATTTGCAGGACGGACACTGCCGGGTGTCCGCCGGCTGCAAACCGGCGCTGCCGCCGGTTTCCAACTGGTTGCCCGATTTGCGGAACAACCCCAAAATATTATTCATCTGACCAAGCCCCTCATCTGTTTAAAGTCTGCAAAAAGCAGGTATCATAATCTCCCTGCTGAAACCGGCGGTCGCGGATGACCGCAATCTGCTCTTCAATGTTGGTCTGCACCCCGTGGATCACCAGCTCACACAGCGCGGCCTCCATCTTGCGGATCGCATCTTCCCGGGTGGGTGCGTATACGATCAGCTTGCCGATCATCGCGTCATAATAGGGCAAAATCTCGCTGTCCTGTACCAGCGCTGTATCAAAATGTACCCGTGAGCCGCCCGGCACATGTAAAAAGTCTACCGTGCCCCTGGATTTGGCACAGATCCGGCATTCGATCGAATGCCCGGTCAGGTGTATATCCTGCTGGTCAAAGGGCAGCGGAACCCCGCAGGCAATGCGGATCTGCCATTTGACGATATCCACCCCGCTGATTTCCTCGGTGATGGGATGCTCAACCTGCAGCCGGGTGTTCATCTCGATAAAATAGAAGTGGCCGTCACGATCCAGCAGAAATTCCACAGTGCCGGCGCTGGTATAGCCCGCGGCCTGCGCCACTTTGACCGCCGCCTGTTCCATTTGCCGGCGCAGCGTATCGGTAATCACCGGGCAGGGGGTCTCCTCAATTGCTTTCTGTTTATTCAACTGCAATGAACAATCCCGCTCGCCCAGACATAAAATCCGCCCGCTGTTGTCTGCCAGCACCTGCATTTCCACATGCCGCACGCCGGTCAGGTATTTTTCCAAAAACACATCGCCGTTTCCGAAGGCTTTTTTTGCTTCCTCCGAGGCGGCGCGAATATTTTTTTCCAGCTGATCCGGCGTTTCCACCAGCCGGATGCCCTTGCCGCCGCCGCCTGCGCTGGCTTTGACCAGCAACGGATAGCCGATCTCGGCAGCCAGCGCCGCGACGTCCTGCCCGGGCTGCAGCACCTCGCTGCCGGGCACGGTGGGCACGCCAATCTGTTTCATCAGCAGCCGGGCGTTGTTTTTATCGCCCATCTTGTCCATAACGGCGCTGTCCGGCCCGATAAATACAATCCCGTGGCGTTGGCACCGGGCGGCAAAGTCCGCGTTTTCCGACAGAAAGCCGTAGCCGGGATGAATCGCCTGCGCGCCGGTGGCCAGCGCAGCGCTGATAATATTCTGCTGGTTTAAATAGCTGTCGGTCGCTGCGGCCGGGCCGATGCAGACCCGCTCATCCGCCAGCGCGACATGCAGGGTATTGGCGTCCGGCTCGGAATAGACCGCCACTGTCTGGATGCCCATTTCCTTGCAGGCCCGGATAATCCGAACCGCCACCTCGCCCCGGTTTGCAATCAGGATTTTTGAAAACACAGCCGTTACTCCTCAACCAGCGCAAACGAAAAATCGGCGCTGACACATAATTGATCGTTTACATAGCCTTTGCCGGTGGCCCAGTAAAACGCGCCCTTGGATTTGACGATCGAGCAGACCGTCTGCAGCGTGTCGCCGGGGACTACCGGATGTTTAAAGCGGACCTTATCAAGCCCGGTAAAAAACGGGGTCACTTTTTTACCCCCGGTCTGTTCCGCCAGCAGCACACAGGCTGACTGGGCCAGAATCTCACATAAAATGACCCCCGGCACCACCGGTTTTCCGGGAAAATGCCCCTTTAAAAACCATTCGTCTCCGGTAATTGTTTTTTTGCCGTGGGCGACGCCGTCTTCGACCGACGCTTCGTCGATCAGCAGCATATTGTCCCGATGGGGCAGAATCTGCATAATCTGTTGTTGATCCATTGCAATGCTCCTTCCTGTATGCCGCCGGTCTTATCGGATAATAAACAGCGGTTGGTCGTATTCCACCATCTGCTGGTTTTCCACCAGAATCTCTGCGATAACGCCTTCCTGCTCGGCGGCGATCTCATTGAGGATTTTCATGGATTCCACAATACACAGCACATCGCCCTTATGCACAGTGTCGCCCACCCTTACAAACGGGTCTGCACCGGCCTCAGGCGCAAGGTAAACCGTGCCTACCAACGGTGATTTCTGTATAAACCCGTCTACCGGCGCCGCAGTCGGAACAGCCGTGTCGGCCGTCGCTGCGGCTCCCTGATCCGGCGCCACAGGCGCGGGCATTACCGCCGCCACAGCCGCGGGCGCGCCCGGCGCCGGCTGTTTTTCAAGCAGAATATGGGTCTGTTCCTGGGAGATCTCCAACCGGGTCAGACCGTTTTCGGCCAATATTTTTGCAAGCTTCTCTACCTGTTTGATATCCATTTACAAGCCCTCCTATACTGCTTTGAAGGCGACACAGGCATTGTGCCCGCCGAAGCCCAAAGACGTGGAAATTGCATATGCAAGCGGGGTTTTGACCGCGTTGTTCGGCGTATAATTGAGATCGCATTCCGGATCGGGCTGGAGCAGGTTGATGGTGGGCGGCACAATCCCGCTGCGCAGCGCCTGTACACAGGCGATGGCTTCGGCGGCGCCCGCCGCGCCCAGCATATGGCCGGTCATGGATTTGGTGGAGCTGATATGCGCTTCATAGGCATGATCGCCCAACGCCTTTTTGAAAGCCGCCGTCTCGGTTTTGTCATTGAGCTTGGTGCCGGTGCCATGGGCGTTGATATACAACCGGGCGTAGTCGGTAATCTCAACCCCC